>DUKU01000059.1 GCA_013329135.1 Thermoplasmata archaeon | reverse complement strand
CCTGGTCAGATGTGTCAATTGTCATGACACGGAATTCTGAGCGTCGGTCACGACAATTGACACATCTGACCAGGCCACATTGCTGTTGATGGACACGAAATTGAACCTGTACCCATCGGTGATTGCAATATCCGACAGAGTGGTCGTCGGAGTCATGTTGTCGCCTGGCGTCCCGAACCCGAGCACCATAACGAACAGCAGGGAGAGACCGACTGTAAGAAGCGTCATCACGATGCCGAGGATGATGCATATCTTCCCCACGCGCTTCTCCTCGGGGTCATCCCTGAGGAGGAAGACGACCCCGATGATGATGCCCGCAATCGGGATCAGGATTGAGACTATGTAGAGGAGGACCTTGATCCCAGTGCTCATCGTCATCTTTGCCACGTCCTGCAAGACGATGCGGAAGTCATGGCCACAGTATGGGCATACGTTGACGTTCCAGTCGATCGAGCGACCGCACGAGACGCAGTGCCTCATTCCTGTCCCGAGAGTGTTACCACACATCCTGCAAGTGTTCGCTTCGTCAGGGTTCTCGACGCCGCACTTCGCACAAGTGACCATTCCAAGACCTCCGTTCATTCACATTTCAAAAGCCGAGCACCATCAGATACAAGATGAGTGCGAGGAGCGTCGGGAGCACTACGACCGTAGCGATGATCCCCATCACGAGGCAGATCGTCCCGACCGATGTGTGTTCCTCGTCCTTCTTCATGATGTAGATCGCTCCGAGGATGATTCCGAACAGAGGGATCAGGAGCGAAGCCACGTACAGGAGCACGCGCTTCCCGCGGGATATCGGTTCGGATACCACATTCAGACCAGTCCCTGCGTTGAATCTCCACATGCAGTACGGGCATGACAATGCGTCCCAGTCAATGCTCCTTCCGCAGGACGGGCACATCCTGGACATGGTCCGCGTGCCATTGACAGGACCTGTGAACCCTTCACCTGCGAGAGCGCTCGAATTGCCCATCGAAGTCGACACCTGCGCCACCTCTCCTGTGACCATCAGTGCTCGGAGGGCTCAAAAAGGTATCTCAGGAAGGCCCAGGTCGAACACTCAGTCCACCTTCTCGCCGATGACCCTGTAGTCCCCCCAGTAGAGGAGCATGTCCGCCTTGTCGTACGACTCCTCCATCCTGGCCGCCACGACCTCGCCCACGAACCAGACGTGGTCCCCGGTCTCGACCTGCTTGACCTTCACGCACTCGAGGTTCACGGGACACTCAGCTATCAGGGGCGAGGAGATTTTGCTGGCCTTCTCCTTTGTAAGACCTGCCACGTGAAACTTGTCCACTCGCCTCCCAGATTTGGAGCCGCACACCTCGACCGCCTTCAGCTGCGCTTTCGTCGGGATGTTTACAGCGAAATCCTTGCCCTTCTCGAGCAGGCCGTAGCTGAACCTCTTCGGTGCGACGCCTATGCCGATCAACGGCGGCTTGAACGAGAACACGTGGCACAGCGCCAGCGTGATGATGTTGTCCTTCTCCCCTCCTACGCTGCACAGAACGACGGGGAAGCCTGAGAACGCATCTGGCCCCTCGTCGGCCGGGATTTCCTTCTTCATCGTCCAGCCCTCCTGAGGGTGTCTGCGGTCCTGAAGAAGCCTCACTCGCCCAGGAGCTTCTTGTACGCCTCAGCCGACATGAGTTCGGCCAGGTCGTCCGGGTTGTTCATCTCGACCGCGGCGATCCAGCCCTGGCCGTACGGGTCCTTGTTCAGAAGTTCAGGTGAATCGACCAGCTTGTCGTTCTTCTCCTTGACGGTCCCGCTCACGGGCGAGAACACCTCGGACACGGTCTTCACAGACTCCACGTTCCCAAGAAGCCCTGCCTTGGAGACGTCCTTCCCGACGCTCGGGAGCTCCACGAAGACTATCTCCGTCAGCTCTGCCTGAGCGTGGTCCGTGATGCCCACGCGTGCTAGGTTGCCCTCGACCTTCACCCACTCATGGTCCTTGGTGTACTTGAGATCCGGCAAGACGTTCGACATAACTGGCCTCCCGTTCCGCGTCGCTCTGATTAGTTTGTCTCGATTTATAACTTGCCCATTGACTGTTTGCATCGTGCGGCTTGCGCTACGGGCCCGAAGGAGGATCGCTGAAGCGGGCATCCCTCGGCGCGTAGCCAGCGAGTCAAACAGGAAGGATTATCTACGGTAAATCCGTTGATGCGCCAGGGAGAGGTTTGTGTTGAGAACGGAATCTGTCAAGTTCTTGGAAGAGCTCACGAACAGTTTCGGCCCATCTGGGTTCGAGAAGGAGCCGGCGCGCATCGTGAAGGAATATGTGACGAAGTACGCCGACGCCACGGGCACCGACAAGCTAGGCTCGTTCCTGTTCACGAAGAAGGGGAGCACCGACAAGCCAGTGATCCTCATGCCCGGGCACATCGACGAGGTCGGATTCATAGTGTCCTCGATCAACAAGAACGGGTTCCTCACATTCAACCCGCTGGGCGGATGGTTCGACCAAGTGCTTCTCGGGCAGAGAGTGAAGGTGAGGACGGCAAAGGGCATCGTCCCTGGCATCATCGCCGCCAAGCCCCCGCACCTGCTCCCGGCCGAGGAGAGGGCCAAGGTCGTCACAAAGGACAAGATGTTCATAGACATAGGCGCGTCGAACGAGGACGAGGCGAAGGAGATGGGCGCCAGGATCGGGAACCCCATAATGCCCGACTCGTGCTTCTCGACCATGCAGAAGAGGATCTTCAAGGACGGGAAGAGGAAAGGCACCGACACGATTGCCATAGGGAAGGCATTCGACGACAGGATCGGGACGTTCATCGCAGCGGAGGTCGTCAGGACTCTCAGGGAGGAGAAGATCAAGCACCCCAACACCGTCGTGGGAGCTGCCACGACCCAGGAGGAGGTCGGGCTCAGGGGCGCGAGGACCACCGCCCATGTCGTGAACCCGGACGTGTGCCTGACTCTGGAAGTCGACATCGCGGGCGATGTCCCCGGCATCGAGCCGAGCGAGGCCCCCACGAAGATGGGGTACGGTCCGTCCATCCAGACCTACGACTCGTCGATGATACCGAACCAGGAGCTGCTGGAGTTCGTGATCGGTGTCGCGAACAAGGCGAAGATACCGTACCAGCTGTCACAGATAGCAAGGGGCGGGACCGACGCGGGCATCATCCACATATCCAACGCGGGCTGCCCGAGCCTTGTGATAGGCATACCTACGAGGCACATACACGCGCACGCAGGCCTGCTCAGCATGACCGATGTGGAGAACACCATCAAGCTCCTCGTGGAAGTCGTCAAGAAGCTGGACAAGAAGACCGCAGACAGCTTCACCGCCATCTGAGGCGCAGGGGCGCGTGACACGATGGAAGGAGTCCTCGACCCGATGCTCCGCAAGGAGCTCGGGGAGGCCAAGGCGGCGCTGGCCAGGCACGGGATCGTGATACTCAGGGGTGTCGAGTCCGAGCTCGAGCCCGCGATCATGATCGCCGTGAGGGACTCGCTTGCGTCATCCCCCGCGAAGCTGAAGTGGCTGAGCGACGAAGAGCTTGATTCGTTCATGGAGACGACCAGGGCCGCGGCGGCGAAGTCCGCGAAGGGGCTCTCGGTGCTCCATACGCATCTTCTGGCCAAGCTCGGCACGGAGTACATAGGCGACCTGGTGCACGAGCTGGACGGCATCGACCAGCTGTTCAGATGGGAGAGGGTGGCCAAGGTCGCGGAGCCCGTCGACGCGCTGCTCGAGGAGAAGGGGTTCCGGCCGGTGTCGATGTCCGGCCCGAGTGACGTCTCAGATGCGTTCGCCGTCGAACTGCAGGAGAAGTGGCC
>DUKU01000079.1:2742-10431 GCA_013329135.1 Thermoplasmata archaeon | reverse complement strand
CATAGTAAGTGGGCGAACCAATGATGATGCCGTCGTAGCCTAGGAGATCGTCGACCTTGACGTCCTTCACGTCCTTCGTGTCCACATCCACATCCTCTTCCATCACGCCTTTCTGTATCAAGTAGGCCATCTTCTTCGTGTTCCCGCTGCGAGAGTAGTAACATATCAGCATCCGGACCATGTCTATCTCCTCCTGACTGCAAGCAGTTCCTGGGGATTAATCAGTTGCGCATAGCGCGCACATCAGGGCACGCACGCGCACAACGGGCCCTACAAAAGATTGAAGTCGGTGTAATGACTCACCCGGCAGGAGGGAGTCTGGCGCAATGCGGGTTTGTAAGAGATGCAGAAAGGAGACGGCCCAGATGTTCTGCCCTACATGCAAGGTCCTGACCTTCCCGGCAGGTTCCCCCGAGGGGGCGCCCACATCAGCGATGGGCGATTCGTTCGAGTGCACGATCTGGCAGGGTCCTAACAGGAGCCGTGGGATCGAGATATCCGTCAGCAACAGGGACAAGTACTTCTCGAAGAGGAACGAGGAGGTCGTGCTGCACATAGACGGCAAGAGGACCGTGGCCAAGCTCGGGGTCGGCTTCTGGAAGAAGCCGGCGGTCATCAAGAGGGCTCTCACGGACAACGGCAGGGACGAACTGATGAAGCTCTTCGAGAAGCATCATCTCCTGCCGCCCGAACAATCCCTCAAGGAGAAGGGGATCGTCGACACGCTCATCTTCGAAGTCATCACCCCGAGGGAGGAATTCAAGATAACAGTCGTGGAGCGCCAGGAGTCGGACGACCGCGAATCGGACTAGATGAGTCCGAGTTCCTTCCCCACCTTCTCGAACGCGGATAGGGACGCATCCAAGTCCTCGCGCGCGAGCGCAGCGTTCATGATGGTCCGTATCCTCGCCTTGTCCTTGGAGACCATCGGGAACACGATGGGCAGGGCGAACACGCCGAGTTCGTAAAGTCTCGAGCTGAACCGCTTCGCGGCCCCGCTGTCGCCGACCATGACGGGTATGATCGGCGTCACGCTCGAGCCCGTGTCGAAGCCCAGCGACCGGACCCCTTTCCTGAAGTAATCGGTGTTGGTCCACAGGTTCCTGACATGCTGAGGCTCCGTCTCAAGCACATCTATCGCCGCAGTACACGCAGCCACGACCGCAGGCGGGTGTGAGCCGCTCAAGAGCCAGGTTCTCGACTTGTTATATGCGAAATTGACCAGGTCCCTGCTTCCGGAGACATGGCCGCCTACCACACCGAAAGCCTTCGAGAAGGTGCCCATCTCCACGTGGACGGCGTCCCTCGACAGGTGGTGGTGCGCGACTATGCCCCTCCCGCCCTCGCCCAGGACGCCTTCTCCGTGCGCATCGTCGACATAGACCATCGCCCCGTGGTCGTGCGCCAGGGCAGCGACCTTGTCCATAGGGGCCATGTCCCCATCCATGCTGAACACGCCGTCCGTGATGACCAGAATCCTCCTGTACCTGGGCTCGTGCTCCTCGGCCTTCTCTAGGACCGACTTCAGGTCGCCCATGTCACAGTGCCGGTACACGCCCCTGTCCGCCCTGGAGAGCCTGACCCCATCGATGATGCTCCCGTGGTTCAGCTCGTCGCTGACGATCAGGTCGCCCTGGTCAACGAGCTGGGGTATGAGGCCAGCGTTGGCTGCGAAGCCCGTCTGGTAGACCAGGGACGCCTCTGCGTCCTTGAACCGGGCCAGCCGGCGCTCCAGCTCCGAGTGGAGGTCCATGTTGCCCGCGATGGGGCGCACGGAGCCCGAGCCCGCGCCATGCGTCCTGACAGCGTCGATCGCTGCCTGCTTCACCTTCGGGTGGTTGCTCAGGCTGAGGTAGTTATTGGAACAGAGCATGATGACATTCTTGCCGTCGACGACGCACCTGGGTGCGCTCGGCCCCTCGAGCACTCTGAGCTTCCAGTCAAGGTCGCTCGAAACCAGCCTCTGATACTCCTCTCTCAGGAAAGAAACGGGGTCTCTGCCTGCCATCTCCTCACCATTCGGGCACAAGGGAGACTTTTGCGGCCTGCTTCGTCCGGATGAGCTCCATGCCGTCCCCGATGTCCCGTATGGGCAACGTATGGGTGACCAGGGATGAAAGCTTGTCCCTGAAATCCTGCCCCTTGAGCAGGTCGAACATCTGGTCCCACGTGTGGAACATCCTCCGGCCCGTTATGCCGTGAACGGTCGCCGACTTGAACGTGATCGCGTTGTTGACATCGATGGTGACAGGGTCGTTGTAAAGGCCCAGGATGGACACGCGGCCTCCAGGCGTGAGCATCTGGAAGACCTGCTTGAGCGCCGGAGCCGCCCCGGACATCTCAAGGGCGACATCGACGCCGTTCCCGTCCGTCTCATCCATGACGGTCCTGACGAGCTTCTCCGTGCCCATCGAGGCGTCCATGACCAGATCCGCACCCATCTTCGAGGCAAGCTTGATCCTGACCTCCTCGCCCCCCAGCTCGGTGGCGATGACCTTCGACGCGCCCAGGACCTTCAGGACCGCGATCGCCATGAGGCCTATGGGCCCACAGCCTGCGACGACGACGTTCTTGCCCTTGATGTCGTTCTCGCACTCGCTGCCGAAGACGGTGAATGTGGCGTTCCCGAGCGGCTCCAGGAGCGAGCCGAGCTTGGCGTCGATGCCCACCGGGAGCTTCCTCACGTTCAGCTCAGGGAGCTTCACATACTCGGCGAACACGCCGTCGGTGTCGACTCCGAGTATCTTCAAGTTCTTGCAGATGTGCATCCTGTCGTTCCTGCACTGATAGCATGTGCCGTCGACGATGTGCGTTTCCGCGGATACGAGGTCTCCGACCTCCACGGACTTGACGCCTTTGCCGAGCTCGACGACCTCGCCGCACATCTCGTGCCCGAAAGTGAATGGGAGGTTCTTGATGCGCTTCTGTGCCCAGTGGTTCCAATCCCAGATGTGCACATCAGTGCCGCATATCGATGTCTGGCGTATCCTGACCAGGGCCTCGCCCGCGCCTATCGTGGGCTTGTCCACGGTTTCGACTTCCGCGCCCGGCTCCCTGCGCCTCTTGACCACAGCGTGCATCTGCATGGCCGTTGCACCTTTCTGTGCACTGTCAGAGTCTCATGCCTCTTAAGCGCTGTGCAACTACAATGATTCTCCAAGAGACACTGTCGACCAATACGAACTCTGGCCCAAGGACGACATCGACTCTCCCCCTGGGGATGCGCGCACCCGACTAATCCGCTCAGATGACGAATGGAATCATCTTCTCGGCCAGTACCACCTGATGGCTGCAACTACGGAATAGGGACGGATTCTCCGTGTGAATCGGTACCACCTTCGCCGGGGCGATCCTGCCCACGACGTCGAACACCTCGGCCATGCTCGCATGCCCGGAGGCGTGGGCGTTCTGGAAATCGAGCTTGAACCATTCGACCCAGGCCTGGAGCACCGCCTCTTGGACGTCGTCCTCCTCGAAGGGCTCGCTCTTCGACCGGACGAACAGGCTGCCTTTGGAGGGCTTGATGTCGATCAGTTCCGTCAGCTGCATGAAGTCCGCATGGAATATCAGCTCGTCCTGATGGTCCCGGACGTAGTCCGAACCGATCACATGGTCCGACGAACCGGCCATCTTGACGTACTCGTTCTCATATGGGACCTTCTCGGGCCGGGCCATGTGCCTGACATAGACGAGCATGTTCGGGTCCGTCATCGGGTCCGGCGCATCTATGTGCGGGTCTCCCTGGAACGCCTTCAGCAGGTGCGCCACCTTGGCGGATACGACGAACCTCCTTCCCGTGCTCTTCGCCACATCCCTGAACGAGCGCATCCGGTCGACGTCCTTCGGATAGAAGGACACGACAGCCAGTTTGTCCGTCGCCGATATCAGACCCTCCGCCCTCTTCCTGACCCCCTCCTCCGACATGTTCTCGCGCGGGTCATTGTCGGACACGCGCGTGCCCTCGCATACGAGCACATCGGGTCTCGCCTCCGCCGCCCTGCTCACGAAATCCAGCGTCATGTCGCCCCTGGGGCCGTGAAGCCTGAAGTCCCCGGTGTAGACAACGCATCCCTCCGAGGTGTGTATGATGAAACCGTATGCGCCCGGGGTCGAGTGATCCACATGCACGGGTTCGACCTCCAACGGGCCCAGCTTGACCTTGTCGCCAGTCCTGAAGGTCCTGAACTCGTGCTCGCCGAAGTCAGACCGGCCCAGGCTCGTTATCTGCCAGGACCGGCGGATGGTGTCCGCGGCAGCGCCCAAGTAGACCGGTATCTTCCTGTCCATGTACTTCAGGTGCATCGCGTGGTCGAAATGCATGTGTGATATGAACGCGGCATCGAACTCTGGCTCTGTGTACTTGAGGTCGGTCCCCTCGAGGTAGTCTTCGTCGTAAAGACCGGCGATCCTCGGCATCAGATCGAAATGGAAATAGTCCCTCAGGCCGAACCTGCTCTCCCTGGGCGTGAGAAAGTCGACGAAGAACTTGTCCTTCATGTGGAACGGCTCGCCGAAGTCGAAGAACACCCTCGTGTCACCATCCTCGAGAAGGATCTTGTTGCCGCCGATCTCGCCGACGCCGCCGTAGAGGGTTATCTTCACCATGTCCCAACACCCACATGCATCCTAGCCAAGGTCAACACCCTGTGGCGGAAATCAATCTTCCGGTGGCCCTGCGAGACGGCTCGAAGAAGTCGTCCAGGGTCGAGTTGCGCGACTCGGTCCTGTGCTCCGCGAGGTCGGCTATCCTGAGCCACGATGGCAGTTCGCGCACACCCTTGATCCGTTCAGCATCCACCATCCGATTGTATGGCCTATCGACCAGTATCGCCTCCACGCCCGCCTTGCGCACTGGATAAAGGTCGAGGACGGGGGTGTCGCCGACCATCACCGCATCCTTGCGATCATACCCTCGCTCAGCGAGGTACTTCGAGATCTGCTTCCCCTTGTTCCCGTTCAGGAGTACCTCATCGAAGAAGTCGCGGATGCCGAAATCATCCAGGAGGGCATCCAGGATAGGCTTCGTGTTCCTCGAAGCGATGCAGAGGCTGTCCACCCTGCATCTCAGAGAGCTGAGGGCCTCAGCGACTCCATCATCCAGTTCGAAGAATTCCCTTGCGTGCCTCGGCGATGGGTCGGCCCAGAACTCCCAAGTGCTCTTCCCCCCGCGAGGGATGTACAATGTCCCTTCTGCGTCCAGGAACACGTGTTTGAACCTTCGGCTCATGTGTGCATCCTCGATCATCGTCCCGTGGACGTCGAGGGGCGGGTTTCTCACTGAGCAGATACCATATCATCGATGCTGATACGAACGGGCTAGCCGTGTTTTAATATTCGTCTTACAATACATCTAACCGTATCATGGAGTTTAAAAGCAACCGACACCATATCGTATCCCGTGAAGAGCAATGGCAGTGGTGTTCGGAACTCTGGGATACAGGCCTAAATCGCTGATACCGACCCTGAGATCGACTCAGGACGTTGACAAGCTGGTCTTCTACTTCGGAGCGGACAAGAGCGACCCCGAGGCCGAGGGGAAGGTCTCAGAGGCCAGGAAGGCGGTGGTCGATTACTGCGCCAAGATGGGGATAGCGGTCGACCCGGTCGAGCTGACGGACCCTTTCGACTTCAAGGGGATCGCCTCACGCATAAGGAAGGACCTGAGGAAGCACAAGCGGGAGGGCAAGGAGATCGCTGTCTTCAACATCGCAGGTGGCACCAGGCCGACGTCCTCCGCAGCCCTCCTCGTGTGCATACTCGAAGGCGTGCCCACGGTGTACATTCATGACGTCACTTACGAGGAAGTGCGCCTCCCGCTCCTCAAGATAGAGTACGACCAGGTCCTCTCGAAGGAGGAGAAGGAGATCCTGAGATTCCTGTCGAGCACCGGCGGGACAGATGTGACGGAGGTGGAACTCGCTTCGAAGCTCGGGAAGCACAAGGCGACCATGAACCATCACGTCAAGAACCTTGTCAGGAAGGGCGCGGTAAGGCTCGAGAGGCACCCGAGCGACCAGAGGAAGAAGGTCGTCAGGATCGAGGACTCGACCGAGCTCCTGCTGGGGGACGACCTTTGAGGACGCTGGTCGCCACATTCGGGGAGGGCGATGTCGAGAAGACCCTGGTAGCGATGCGCCACCTCCCGTACGACAGACTGGTCCTGATAGGAGGGGATGAGGAACCAGGCGGGCTCGCGGAACTCAGGCGGCTCGAGTCGTTGACCGGACACGAGGTGCTCTTCGAACGGATCGGCGCATCTGACTTCATGGACCTCGTCGAGGACGTCTCCGATGTGATATCCAAGGTCTCGCACCCCGAGGGACCTCGAGACGAGGTCATCCTGAACATAAGCGGAGGCACGAAGCTGATGGCTGACGCCGCCCTCTTCGCGGCGTTTAGGTTGGGAGTGCCCACATACCATGTCACGGACAGGGTCGTTCGCCTTCCGGTCATGAAGGGCGTCACAGCAAAGAACCGATTCACGCCCCTGCAGGCGCAGTTCATCGGGTCACTTGCGAGCAAGTGCACACTCACGGACTTGGAGCAGACGCTCAAGCCGCATAGTAGGCAGTCACTCGAGAGGATCATGAGAGAACTCAGGAAGATGGGCCTAGTCTCCCCCAAACTGGAGTCGGGCCAGGTAACGGTCTCGCTCACGGAAGATGGACACGAAGTGAGGAGGGCGCTGGCGGCGACGAACGGGTCGAAGAAGGCCTAGCTCAATCCAGGTCCTCTCCACCCTGGAGCGCCAACTGCACCGCTGAGTAGATCTGCTCGAGACCTTCACCAGTGTCGGCGCTCACTGGAACGACTGCCCTGCCGGCCCCGATGCTCTCGAGCGCCTGGAGGAACTCGATGCTCACCGATGTCTGGGCGTCCTTCGATTCGTCCAGGAGGGAGGCGAAGAGAGAGTACTGGTCCCTGCTCCAGGCCTCGATCAATTCCTTATCGTCATCCTTGAGCATGTCCGCCTTGGCCATGAGCAGCAGCATCGGCACGGGGTGCCTGAAATGCACCGTTGCCGCAAGCATGAGCGATGAGACATAACCGTTCGGGGACCTCGCGACCGAGGGGTCGAACAGGAACGCGAGCGCCGAGTCCTCGATGCCGAGCTCCTCCACGATGATCTTGCTGCTCTGTCTGAACGTGAACAGCTCGAGCTGCCCAGGAGTATCGATGAGGACGTAGTCAGTATCGAACCCCGCGACGACATCGGAGATTTCCTTGATGTTCAGGGCCATCATATCGGCGGCTGCGATCTGGGCGCCGTTCGGGCCGAGGCCGTACTCCTTCATGATGTCCTCGATCTCGACCCAGTCACGCACGTCCACATCCGGGGCGTACATCAGCGTTTCGACTCCCGGGTCCAGGTTCACCGTTATCGCGTCGTGCCCCTGGCTCTGCATCCAGAGCTGGAACGCGTACGTGAGGGTGCTCTTCCCGCAGCCCGCGGTACCTACAAAATAAAGGTTTTTAGCTGCCATCGATTGGCTCCTTCGTGTGTCAAAGGATTTGGCGGGCCTGAAG
The DNA here is from genome assembly GCA_013329135.1 of Thermoplasmata archaeon. Lineage (GTDB taxonomy): Archaea > Thermoplasmatota > Thermoplasmata > UBA10834 > UBA10834 > UBA9653 > UBA9653 sp9653u. The sequence continues at coordinate 2,904 of DUKU01000079.1, read as the reverse complement.
GGATTCGAACCCTTGGCCAATCGGTGTCTCCTGCGATTCCGGAGAATCGAAGTAAGAGCCGATTGCTCTACCTAGCTGAGCTACAGGCCCACGAAGTCGCAGTATAAACTCGCTCTTTATATAACTATCGAAGCGCCCAGTCAATCGCGACAGACCTGGCTC
>DUKU01000079.1:1947-2530 GCA_013329135.1 Thermoplasmata archaeon | reverse complement strand
CCTCGATGACCCTGTAGGTTCCCTCTTGCAGATGAGACCAGAAGAGAGTGTGGCCTTCCTTGCTCCCGCCCTGCTCATGAAGAACGTCAACCAGAAGATTTATTGGCGGACGGGACGTTCGTCGCGAAGGATGCACGGAGCCTCCGTCACGGTACTGAGCAGCGGCAGCTGCGGCAACTCGATCGTGTTCTCGAGCGATGGAGCCTCAGTCATGATAGACGCTGGGTTGTCATGCAGAGAACTCGAGCGCAGGATGTCCCAGTTCGGGCTCGACCCGTCCGATGTGGATGCGCTCCTGCTCACGCACGAACACACCGATCACACCCGAGGGGCCAAGAGATTCTGTTCCATGTACGACGTGCCCGTCTACGGCACCGATGGCACGCTGTCCCTCACCCCCCTCGAGGGTGTCGAGCTGAGGCCGATATCGAACAGGCACGCGTTCGAGGTAGGATCACTGATAGTCTCCCCATTCCCCATAAAGCATCTCGCAGCCGAGCCGGTCGCGTTCTCCATATCCAATGACGGGTTCAAACTATCCGTGGCTTCCGACCTGGGTTGCGCGACCCCGAAGGTCCTCGAG
>DUKU01000079.1:0-1827 GCA_013329135.1 Thermoplasmata archaeon | reverse complement strand
CCCGACTTCCTGAAGAGAACGATCAGAGGGGACCATGGGCATCTGTCGAACGATGATGCCGCGATGGTCTGCTCGCACGTGATCTCCGACGTCACGAAGACCGTCGTCCTACTGCACCTGAGCAGGGAGAACAACACCCCGGAGAAGGCCGCCCAGACCGTATCCGACGGCATACGCAAGAACGGAAGTGATGTGAGGCTCGAGGTCACCGAGCACGGAGGCTCGAAGGGACCGATCGGCCTACGATGAGCCTATGATCTTGATCTTGCCATGGGACAGGAGGGTGTCGGCGACGCTCTTCGGTATGGAGACCACATCCTCCTTCCTGAGCTTGTAGTCCCTGTCCACACCCGCGAACGTGGGCACGTCCTCGAGGACGCGCGCCATCACGAGTCCGTCACCGTCATTCTCAGGAGGGACCTCTTCGGCCTTCGCCTTGACCTTCGGCGCCTCCTTCTTCATCGTGGGGACCTCGACCATCTCCTCCTGCCTGGTCGTCCTCGGCCCCAGTATCTCGAAATCGGCGTTCGAGTCCTTGTGAGCGGCCAGAACCGATGTCAGGCTCGAGAAGAGGACGAGCTCGTCTGGTGTCAGGTTCGCCGTGTCAGGGTTGTCGCCCGAGACCTTCCTGAGGGCGATGAGGGATATCTTCCTCGTGCGCAGCTCGTACACGCGCTTCGCCTTGTCGATCGCCTTCTTCAGCTGGTCGTTGAGCATCATGCTCGCGTGCGAGCTCGGGTTCATCCCGATCTCCCGCTCGCTTTCCTTCCTGATGCTCTTGATGTACGCGGATATCCTGTCATAGAGAGCGGGATCGACCTTCGTCAGCTGGGGAGACCTGTTCTCCTGCCTGAAAAGGGTCATGATGTCCTCGTAATTCATGTCCCCCCGCTGCTCGGCCATATTCGAAGCATACGCCACGGTGATATATCAGGATTGCGAGCAGTTCCCACGATGAGGGCAACTAGTTATACCGACTCCGGGAATCACAGCCCGGGGTAGGATGGAGCGGAGGGATTTCATCGAGCCCAGCGGCGAAGGCTGCAGGATATGGATAGACGCATCGCCGGGCGCCCCGCGGAGCGAGGTCGCGGGTGTCAATCAGTGGCGCGTGGCGCTGCAGGTCAGAATAGGCGCGCAGCCGAAGGATGGGGCCGCGAACGAGGAGCTGGTCAGGTTCCTGGCCGAGAAGCTGGGCATCCCTAGAAGGAGAGTCGTCCTCGTCAAAGGAGAAAGGTCCTCGACGAAGATCCTGGAAGTGTCACTGGAAGTCGACGAGGTCCGGAAGAGGCTGGGGGTGTGATATCATCATAACCCCAGGTGAACGCCTCGACATGATACTCGAGGTCGTGGAAGAGCTCGAGCACATGAGCGGCGGTGCGCCCATAGTGGTCGAGGGACTGAAGGACGTCGAGGCGCTCAAGAGGATGGGCATCAAGAGGAACGTGGTCTCGCTGGGGAAGGGGCTGACCGTTTTCGCCTTCTGCGAGAGAATGGCACTCAGGTCTGGTTCGGCAGTGATCCTGACGGACTGGGACCGGAAGGGGGGCAAGCTCGCGAGGATGCTGAAGGACGCCCTCGAGGCGAACGGCGTCAAGGCGAACCTGGACCTCAGGGCGAAGCTCGTGCTCCTGGCAAAGAAGGACATCAAGGACATCGAGAGCCTGCCGAAGTACATCCGGAGACTCGGAGAGATGGCCAACAGACCGTGACCCCGACGAGAACGGTTGTTTGTCGGGCCAAAAAGGATTTACGATAGCATCCCGATGAAAAGGCCATGGGGCTCTCCAAGTGTTCCCTTGAGATGCTTCAGGAGATGGGACTGAA
>DUKU01000101.1:11060-12728 GCA_013329135.1 Thermoplasmata archaeon | reverse complement strand
TCCACCGCATGCTGGGCGACGGCCGCAGCCGCGGCCTGCGCCTGCGCTGGGTGCACGAAGATCGGCCGCTGGGCACGGGCGGCGCGGTCAAGAACGTCGAGGACCTCATAGACGGGCAGTTCCTGGTCATCAACGGCGATGTCATCACGTCCCTGGACGTCGCATCGTTCGTCAAGTTCCACAGGGCCAAGGGAGGCATCGCGTCGATATCGCTCTGGCCGGTCGACGACCCGTCGCCATTCGGCGTGGCCCAGCTCGACAGCGAATCGAGGATTACGAGGTTCCAGGAGAAGCCCAAGAGGGAGGAGGCCTTCTCGAACCTCATAAACGCGGGCGCGTACGCGCTCGAGCGGGAGGTCCTGGACCTTATCGGCGAGGGGTTCGTCTCGATGGAGAGGGAGGTCTTCCCCAAGCTCCTCGACAAGGGAATGTACGGCTACCAGTTCGACGGGCACTGGGTCGACTGCGGCACTAGGGAGAACCTGCTGAACGCGTTCAGGACCCTCATGCGCCAGGACACAAAGGTGTCCAGGAACAGTGTCTCGGAGGGCGCGAAGATCGTCGGGCCATCAGTCATCGAAGATGAAGCAGTTGTAGCCGGCGCGACGATAGGACCCAACACCTACGTGTCCAGCAGGTGCGTCGTGGGGCCATTGACCAGCATCAATGGCTCGGTTCTCTACGAGGATGTCAGGGTCGGCGCGAGATGCAGAATATCGGATTCGATCATCGACCAAGGGGTTTCGATACCTGACGGAGCCGAGGTGGCGTCACAGATCATCAGCAGGGCGAAGCCTTAGTACCCCTGGCATGATGGCGCAATCAGCCAAGCCACAATACGCCGAGGAACAGCAGCCCAGATATGGTCGCGGCAGCTGGTATCGTCACAATCCATGCGACAACGATCCTACGTCCGAGACCCCATCTCACCGCGGAGAACCTCTTCGTCGCGCCCACGCCCATTATGGATCCGGATATCGTGTGCGTCGTGCTGACAGGTATGCCAAAGATTGCAGTGACGAGGAGCACGCCCGCGCCACCAGTCTCCGCGCAGAAGCCCTGGTAGGGCTCGAGCTTCGTGATCCTCGAGGCCATTGTCTTAACAATCCTCCATCCGCCGAAGAACGTCCCGAGGGCGATGGACAGCCCGCACGCGAGCATGACCCATGTGTACACGCTGAACTCCTCCGACGGCGCTGAAGCAGAGGACACGAAGATGACCATCATGATGATGCCCATGCCCTTCTGAGCGTCGTTCGTGCCATGGGTCAGCGAGAAGAACGCAGAGGACAGCAACTGGAGCTTCCTGAACCACTTGTTCACCGTGCCCCTCGCATAGTGACTCGCCACGCGGGTCACGAGCACTACGAGGAGGAAGCCTGCGACAAGCCCGACCATGGGAGAGACGACGATGAACACGATTGTCTTCAACGTGCCTGACCATACGATCGCGTCAACGGCAGCGACGGCGCCTCCTGCTCCGATGAGACCGCCTATCAACGCATGGCTGCTGGATGTGGGTATGCCCCACCACCACGTGATCAGGTCCCACACTATCGCACCCACGACCGCGCAGAAGATGAGCTGGACACCGTAGGTCCAGAGCAGCTCCTGGTCGATTATGCCCTGACCTATGGTCTTCGCGACCCTGTCCGAGATGAATATCCC
>DUKU01000101.1:636-10955 GCA_013329135.1 Thermoplasmata archaeon | reverse complement strand
GTCGCGACAACTGTGGCGATGGAATTCGCCGAATCGTGGAACCCGTTGACAAACTCGAATCCCAGAGTGAGGACGATTGTGGCAATCGCAAGCGCAGGCAAACCGAGGACGTCCATCAGCCGCACCTAGGAGTTCTTTATGAATATGTCCTTGATCACGTCGGCGACGTCCTCGCACTTGTCCGTGGCCATCTCAAGGTGCTCGTATATCTCCTTCAGCTTGATGAGCTCGACCACATCACTCCCCTTGAAGAGCTTCGCGACGGCCTCGTGCGTGATGTCATCCCCGACGTTCTCCCAGCGGTTGATCTCAATGCAGTGCTGGATTATCTCGTTCTTGTGCTTGAAATTCTTCAGGTCTTTCACTGCGCAATTGACCTCCTTGACGGAGCTGAGGACACATTCAGTGAGTTTGATCATCTCAGGCGGCATGGTCTTGACCTGATACGCCCACATGCGATGGGCCGCTGCCTCGACATAATCGAGTATGTCGTCCATCCGAGAGGCCAACTTGGACATGTCGTCATGATCGATCGGCGTGACGAACGTCTTGTTCAACTCCTCGGCGATCGTGTGCACGAGATCGTCACCCTTGTGTTCGATCTCCTTGATCTTATCCCTCTTCTGGGCGACGTTGGTGAAGTCCTTAGTCATGTCCAGAAGAGCCTCAGCACCTTCGAGGACGACGTCCGCCTGCTGGTCCAGTAGCGCGAAGAAGTGCTTCTCCTGAGGAATAATCCATTCCTTGAAACCCATTGAGCGCCCCCCTCAGCCAGTCATACCTCATTGGGCTATTAATCCTTGCGGGGCAGCGCGCAACATCGTTGCCTCGGAATCGGACCTCCCTCGACCCGCGTTTCCTGTGGAATGACGCGCCTCGTCGAAACAGGATAGCTTTATTTCGATACCAGGATATCAGGAGCCGATGCAGTCGAATGTGGCACCAAGGGCGCCGAGGCTGTTCGGCACGAACGGCGTGCGAGGAGTCGTCAACACCGAGGGCATGGACTGCGAGTTCGCCATGAGGCTCGGGTTGGCCATAGGCTCGTACATGAAAGGGCCTGTGATGATGGGCACCGACGCTCGCACATCCAACGACATGCTCAGATCTGCATGCTCCGCTGGCCTCATGGCAGCCGGTTGCGATGTCCTCGACTGCGGCATCGTCCCCACCCCGACGCTCCAATACGCCGTCAAGACGAACAAGGCGTCAGGGGGTGTCATGATCACCGCGTCCCACAATCCGCCCGAGTTCAACGGGATCAAGTGCATCGACCCCGACGGGACCGAGATGGCACGGTCGAACGAGGAGCGAATCGAGGCCCTATTCCATACCTGTGCGTTCACAAGGGCCGATTGGGCGCACGTGGGAAGGACCAGACCAAACGCCACAGCCGTCGGGGAGTACATCGACGCAATCGTCTCTCTAGTGGACACTGACGCGATTAAGAAAGCCAAACTCAGGGTCGCGGTGGATTGCAGCAACGGGGCGGCGTCTGTAGTCACGCCGAAACTCCTCGAGAGGCTCGGTGTCAGATACGTAACGCTCAATGCCGACCCAAACGGCGCCTTCCCTGGCCACAACAGCGAGCCCACGCCGGACAACACCAAGGACATCGTGGAGCTCGTGAAGGCTGGAGGGTTCGATTTCGGTTTCGTGCACGACGGCGATGCTGACAGGACGATATTCGTGGACGACAGGGGCAGGTACATGTACGGCGACCGGAGCCTGGCCCTCGTGGCGCATTACGCCTGCCGAGAGAGGAAGGACGGGCTCGTCGTGACCTCAGTGGGCTCATCCATGTGCGTCGAGGACGCGGTCAGACTCGCTGGCGGGAGGGTCGAGTACACCATGGTCGGCTCCCCCATAGTCGCGCGCGCGATGATCGAGAGCGGCGCGGTCTTCGGCGGCGAGGAGAATGGGGGCCTAATCTTCCCCGAGCTCCAATACTGCAGGGACGGTGCGATGTCGGGCGCGAAGGTGTTGGAGATAGTCGCAAAGCACGGGAGGCTGTCCGACCTCCTTGACCGGATACCGTCCTATTCACAGTACAAGACTAAGACCAGATGTCCCGACGAGAAGAAGCAGGATGTCATGGGCAGGCTCGCGGCCACAGCCAAGGGCGACAGGGTGGACACCACCGACGGCGTCAAGATATTCTCCGGCAAGAGCTGGGTCCTCGTCAGACCGTCCGGGACCGAGCCCATATTCAGAGTGTTCTCGGAGGCGCAGACCCCGGACCAGGCCAGGGACATCGCGGAGTCGTACAAGAAGAGGGTCGAGGAGCTCATCCGAGGCTGACCATCAGGCATTCTTCGCGTGTGCCGCCTTCCATTTGACCGCCATGACCTCGCGTATCAGCCTCGCCGCGAGTATCGATGTGTTGCCGTTATCGTACGGCGGGCAGACCTCCACGACGTCGAACCCGACGAGCCTGTCCCCGAGCCGATTGATGATGTGCCTCACATCGAATGGTGTGAGCCCGAATGGCTCAGGCGTGCCCGTCCCGGGCGCGTAGGCCGGGTCTATCCCGTCTATGTCGAGCGACAGGTACACTGGCTTCCTCTTGAGCTTCTTCAGCATCTCCTCGAAGACGGCCTCACAGCCCTCCCTATGTACCCTGAACGCGTCCCCGTAGAGAGCGGACTTGTGATCCTCGTCACCTGAGATGGACCTGACGCCGAAGGCGAAGACGTTGCCCTTGCCGACGATGTCCTCAATCCGCTTGTGGGCGCAGGCATGGCTGTTCTTGAGGCCCTGGTACGTGTCCCTGTAGTCCAGGTGCGCATCGATCGTGATTACCGATATGTCCTTCCCATAGGACTTCACCAAAGGCGGTGTCACTGAATGCTCTCCGCCCATGGTCACGAGGAACTTGCCGTCCTTGACGATTCTTCCGGCCTCCTCCTTGATCGAGGAGACCATGTCGTCCACGGTGCCCTCCTCGTAGAGGTCGCCAGCGTCGTGTAATTTGATGTCATCGAACGTGACGCCGTGCTCGAACAGCTCCTTCTCGAAGTTCGAGGACGCCTCTCTGATAGTCGTCGGGGCGAACCGAGCTCCGCTCCTGAACGTCGTGGTCCTGTCGAATGGCGCCCCTAGAACAACGAACTCAGAATCCTCGTAACTATCGACCGCATCCGCGAACCTCAGCATTCCGCGGCTTGGCATCATTACACCCGCATGATCTTCTTGCGGCCCATCGCGACGATGTACATGATGTCCTCGCCCGGCTTGAGGGTGTCCTTGAACTCGTCCGGGATGGGCAGCTGGAACATCTCGTAGGTCTCCAGATCCATCAGCTGGACCTCGGCCCCCATCAGAGATGTGATCTGCGCCTGCCTCTTGTCTATCATGGGCACCTGGACCTTGTGCTTGACGGGGTAGACCACGGACCTCTTGTTCCCGTCGAATATGCCTATGGCCTCGATGCGCGCTTTGGCCTCACCGTGCTTCCCTGGCTTGGAGGTCGAGATGCTCACAATCTTGCAGGGTTCATCCTCGATGTTCATGTACCGACCCTCTTTGAGGGTCCTGACCTCGGCCTGCTCCCATGCCATGGAAAACCACTTCTCGTCACCGTAATCCCTGGGTATTTAAAATACTTATCCGTCATCTTCGACGCTTCTTCGGCATGCCAGACGCCCTCTTCGGAGGGGCTGCGTGCTGTTTCCTGATCTCCACGAGCCTCTTGTCGAGCTGCTCTTTCAGGAGCACGGTTATGTCGCTCTTCGAATACAGGTCTGCCCTCGCGGCCATGCATATCTTGGATGCAAGCGCGCGCGCGATGGCCCCCCGCTGCCATGCCGGGGCCGTGTGGACGAGCATGTGCTGGAACAGGATGCCGTGCTTCGGGGGCTTGCTGCCCTTCTTGAGGTGCCTGAACATGGCTTTCTCCGCACCGAGGAGCTGTACCGTGCTCGATGGCATCGACGCGAGCCTCTTGAGGCTCCCGGCCTGCATGATCAATCTCGCCCCGACGACCGGGCCCGCGATGGCGGATATGTTGGGAGCGACCTGGGCCATCCTGGACTCGACATACTTCTCAAGCTTGGTCCTTGCCGAGTAGGATTCCCTGAGCGCGCCCGATAGCACCCTGACGGACTCCAGGTCCGCAGCATCTATCTCCGAACCTATCGAATCCATCTTCAGGCTCAGAGCGGCCATCACATCTGGCCTCGAGCCGTGGTCCGCGACGGCCTTCGCATAAGACTCGCCTCCCAGGATGACTTCGAGCTCCGGGAAATGGAGCCCGTACCACTCCCTCAGTCTCTCGGAGAGTATGTTGTCTGTGAACACGAGGTCGTCATACGCCCTGACAGCCTGCCCCAGATGCACGTCCGGGCCGATGCTCCGCTTGACAGAGTCCTTAGCCAGGATTATCGTGGCTTCCCTGTACATGTCGAGGGAGAATCCGAAGTTCTCTGGCTTGATGAACGACGAATCGAACCTGACCTTCCTGCCGAACTCGGCCAGCCTGCGGTCCGTCACCTGCTTGGCAGAGGACGCGAGGGACATTTCCTCGTCGAGGACCTCGCCCCTGGCCATCCGCCCGAGCCTCTCGGCGACGGCGGCGGGATTCTTCGGGAACAGCGCGGCCTTCCTGACCTTGCCCTCGTCGCACAGGAAGCTGCCGAACCATTTCGTGGTCAGTATCATCGGTGCCTGTATCCGAGAGATGGCTAAAAAGCCTACCGAGCCTCGGTCAATGTCTTCTGACCAGGGCCGAGAAGTCTCCTGGCCGGAACACACCCATCTCCGTTATGAAACCCGAGACACACCTGGCAGGAGTCACGTCGAACGCGGGGTTCATGGCCCTGCTGCCCTCAGGCGATATGCGTCTTCCGCCCACGAACAGGACCTCGTCCTGGGACCGCTCCTCGATGATGATGCCTGACCCAGAGGCGAGTGAGAAGTCGAACGTGCTCACAGGAGCGGCGACATAGAACGGGACACCGGACTCCTTGGCCAGAACGGCCTTCTCATAGGTCCCGATCTTGTTGGCGAAGTCCCCGTTCGACGCGATGCGGTCCGCACCGACGATGACCAGATCCACCTGCCCCCGGCTCATGTAGTGGCCCGCGGCGTTGTCCGCGATGATGGCATGGTCTATGCCCTCGTTCAGGAGCTCCCAGGCGGTCAGCTTCGCGCCCTGGAGCCTGGGGCGGGTCTCATCCACGTAAACGAAGAACTTCTTCCCGGCCCTGTGGGCGACCCTCATCGGGGCGAGCGCGGTGCCGAAATCGACCGTCGCGAGCGCCCCTGCATTGCAGTGCGTGAGCACTCGGGAACCATCCTCGATGAGCGTGGAGCCGTGCTCGCCAATGGACTTGCACATGGTCACGACGCCATCTGCGTACGCCTCGGCTGCTTTGACCAAGTCACCCTTCCGCCTGGATAGCATCAAGTCGACTGCGTAGAAGAGGTCGTGGGCAGTCGGCCTGGTCGCCTTGATGACCTTCGCGGCCTCGTCCAGATCCTCACCGGCTTTCCATGCAAGGGCCATGCCGTAGGCCGCCGCAGCGCCGATCGTGGGTGCCCCCCTGACAGTCATATTCGAAATTGCCTCGGCCATCTCAGGATACGTCCTGATACCTATGGTCTTGAACTTCTGCGGGAGCGCCCTCTGATCGATGGCCGTGACTGAGTCGCCGTCCATCCAAATAGCCCTGAGATCCTCTCTGCCGGCTTTGGTCCTGACGCGCATGTTCGTCGGTTCAGTGTATCCGCATCCATACATAAAACGATGGACCATTCTCCGTTCCAAAAGAATATTAAACCAATGCCGCATACATCGCCCATCGCCAAAGGGCCTATGGTCTAGCGGTTATGACGGCGCTCTCACACAGCGCAGATCACCGGTTCAAATCCGGTTAGGCCCACACTCACTTTCTGCGCGGCGATTTGCCGTCGACGGTCGTTCTCAGCACAGCGGATGAGAATATTCTTCTATGGAACAGCGTCTTGGGGCTGACGGACCGACGAGACCATGCCCACGAACAAGAAGACTACTACGAAGCCCAAGTCACTGGTCGGCGAAAGGATTGTGCTGAGACCATTCGCCCGGAAGGATCTCCCCCACACCCTCAGATGGTACAAGGACCCTGAGATGAGGGAACTCATCGGCGAGGCCGAGCCCATCACACGCTCGAAGGCAGAGAAGTGGTACAAGGGAGTTTGCGCCGACAAGGACCGGATGTGGTATGCGATCGTCTTGAAGGACGGGAACCGAGTCGTCGGTGAGGCCGGACTGCTCCACATGTTCAAACCTTGGCGCTCGACGGACATGACAGTCATCATCGGGGAGAAGGGCGCGTGGGGAAAGGGCTACGGGACCGATGCCGGCCATCTCCTCCTCGACCTCGCGTTCACGAAGCTGAGGATCCACAGGGTGTCGATAGGGGTCGTCTCATCCAACAAGAGGGCCATGAGGTACTGGAAAGGCCTCGGGTTCAAGAAGGAAGGCGTCCAGAGGGACGCGCACATGTGGGCCGGAGAGTACGACGACTTCGTCATGATGAGCATTCTCGAGAACGAATACAAGAGCTAGTGTCCTATGGATGCCGCGAGACGGATGCGATGATGGCCGCTGCTGTTGCCCCGCAACGTTAAAGTAGATTATGAATCATAATCCAAAACCACCTCGGGGACCCGGAGGCTGGGCGCACGATGTGCGGACGGGCCGGCACTGGGGAGACAGGATGTGATTTCGATGAGGATATGCATGCCGACGATGGGGACCAGCGGGCTCGACGACCAGATAAGTGAGCACTTCGGGAGAGCCCAGAGCTTCACCCTGGTGGACACCGCCAGCGGGAAGGTGGAGGTCATTGCCAACAACGGCGAGCACGTCTGTGGCGGAGGCGCCCCCGTCGATAGGCTAAAGGCGGCCAAGCCAGATGTGATCGTATGCGGAGGCCTGGGCGGAGGGGCGATCAGGATGCTCGACTCGCTGGGATTCAAGGTCTACATCGGCGCGAGGGGGACCGTGAAGGATGCCGTCGAGTCATACAAGAACGGGAAGCTGCAGGAAGCCTCCATGGAGTCAGCCTGCGCCCACCACCACGACCACTGACATTCAACATCACCACCAGCAGCCCGGATACAGGGTATCGATCACTCCCCCATCAGGCCTAGCTCCGCGGGCCATGGCGAAGTTGGGTCCACCAGAGCCATTCTGATTGTCGAGGCATTCGAATCCGACCCAGTGTGACAGTATTAACGGGTCATGAAAACACTTCGAATCAGAAACGACGCAAGTCCGGGCTCCGACGAGTGGATGGCCCATCGCGCCACGCGATGTGAATCGCAAAATCCGTCAGATCGCAGAAGCCTCAAGGAGCAGGTGGCTCACCATGCTTGCAGAGCAAGCAAGAGACCATGTGTCCTCCGCCCAAGTCATAGGTCGGGGGTTCTTCCACCGGCTTGAACTTGACGACCACGGACAGCTTGGGCCCCTTTGCCTTTCTGATTGAGAACCCTTTGACTGAACCGGCGAATCTCTCCCCCGCAGCCTTCCTCTTCTCGAAGAACGCCCTCAGCGACGTCCTCAAGGTATCCCAATTCGCCTCGGGTCCGATGACCCTGACATACACCCTGCTACCCTTGACTTCCGGAGGCAGGAGGAGTCTTCCCAGATTGTGCGAACTGTCTGAGGTGTATGAATCGACGATTGCATGGTAGACCTTGTCCGCGACAAGCTTTGACGGCAACTTCTTGCCTCCACTCTTGCTCTTCCCTCCGTGTCTATCAGCGCGCAGAGGCATGCAACGCAGTTCGATGACCCTGTTCCCGATCAGAGTGTCGATTGCCTGAACCGCCTGGAACATGGGCACCTCGGCCTTGGACCGAGTCGTCACTTCCCTCAGGAATTTCAGCAGGGCAAGAGGTTCAGAACCTGCCCTCAACCAGAAACCCAGCACGAATCCATCCTCGCGCACTTTGGCGGCGTCCTTCGCAACGACACCATCCTGGTCCGTCTGCCCGTTGGCCTTGAGCCAGTCCGCAAGGTCTCCTGCGTTCCAGCCGCAATCTGCGAACGCCTTCGGACACCTCGGGTGGAACCTGCACCCCTTGGGGGGGTTCGTCGGGCTCGGCACCTCGCCCTCGATGCCCTTCCGGTCCTTCCTCATCTTGGGGTCGGGCATGGGTATCGACGCTATCAGCGCCTGCGTGTACGGATGCAGTGCATGCCTCAGGAAGACGTCAGCGGGGGCAAGCTCGACGATCTTGCCCAGGTACATCACCGCTATCCTGTCGCTCATGTGCCCCACTACCGAGAGGTCGTGGGATATGAACAGGTAGCTCAGGCCAAGTTTGGACTGGAGACGCTTGAGCAGGTTCAGCGCCTGCGCCTGGACCGACACGTCTAGCGCGGACGTGGGCTCGTCCAAGACTATGAAATCGGGATCGAGCGCCAGCGCCCTCGCGAGCGCAATCCTCTGCCTCTGCCCTCCGCTGAACTCGTGCGGTAGCCTGGAGAGGTGGTCGTGTGATAGCCCGACCTGCTCGATCAGCTCGTGTATACGCTCCCTCTTCGCGACATTCGGGTCCTTCGAGCCCTTTGGCGACCCGTGGACGGCGAAGCCCTCTCCCACGATGCGCTCGATCGTCATCCTCGGGTCGAGGCTGGAGTACGGGTCCTGGAACACGATCTGCATCCTCTTCCTTATGGCCCTGAGCTGGCCGGGGTGCAGGCCGAGCACATCCTGCCCGTTGAAGACGACCTTGCCATCGGTGGGCTCGACGAGTCTCAGTATGGCACGCCCGACGGTCGTCTTGCCGCAGCCGCTCTCTCCCACCAGCCCGAGGGTTTCGCCTCTCATCACCGAGAGGCTCACGCCGTCAACTGCGTGCACGTGACCGACGACTCTGCCGAAGACGCCCTTCTTCACGGGGAACAGCTTCTTGAGGTCTGTCACCTCGATGAGCGGCTCCCCAGCGTTGGACGGTCCAGATTCGGGACCCATAGGACTAACCACCCCCGGACCAGAGATGACAGGAAACGAAGTGCCCTGGGGACACCGCGACCCGGCTCGGTCTCTGCTTCGAGCAGACCTCCAGGGCCTTGTCGCACCTGTCCACGAACGGGCAGCCCTTGAAGGGGTTCATGAGGTCTGGCACTGTGCCCCGTATGACAGGAAGCTCGGCCTTCTTCTCGCCCAGTTTGGGAAAGGCAACTAGCAGGCCAGCAGTGTAAGGATGTCTCGGGTTCGCGAAGAGTTCGAAGGTCTCCGCGTCCTCGACTATCCTGCCCGCGTACATGACGCATATCCTGTCGCAGGTCTCAGCCACTATGCCCAGGTTGTGGGTTATGAGCATCATGGAGCTCCCGGTCTTGGCGACCAAGGCCTTGAGGAGCTTCAGTATCTGACCCTGGATGGTCACGTCCAAGGCGGTCGTGGGCTCGTCCGCGATGAGCAACGATGGCGAGCAGGACAGCGCGAGGGATATCATCACCCTCTGTTTCATGCCACCGCTCAGCTCGTGAGGATACATCCTCATAACATCCCTGGGGGCTGCAATCCGGACGAGCTCGAGGGCCTCCAGTATCTTCTTGTCGAGCGCGGCCTTATCGTAAATGCCCTGGTGGAGCGATATGACCTCACCTAACTGGTCCCTGACTGTGAACACCGGGTCCAAGGCCGTGGAGGCGTCCTGGAATATCATGGATATCTTGGTTCCGCGGACGGAGCGCATGCGGTCGATGTCGAGCGTCGTGAGCTCGTTGCCCTTGTACTTGATGGACCCCGCGGTTATCCTCCCCGGGTGGGGCACGAGTCTCAGGATGGAGTACGCGGTCATGCTCTTCCCGCAGCCCGTCTCGCCCACTATGCCCACCGACTCGTTCTCGTATATGGTGAGGTCGATGCCGTCCAGGGCGGTGACCACGCCCTCGCGGAGGAAGAACTGGGTCCTCAGGCCCTTGATCTCCAGAACGGGTTTCTTGCCGTTCATCTCCTCAACCCCTTCATGCGCGGGTCCAGGACGTCCCTCAGGCCGTCGCCCAGAAGATTGAACCCCAGGATGGTGAACACCATCGTCACTCCCGGGAATGTAGATATCCACCAAGCACTGCTCAAGTGCAACATCCCGCTCTGGAGCATCCATCCCCAGCTGGGGGTCGGAGGTTTGGTCCCGACGCCCAGGAAACTCAGGCTGCTCTCGAGGGTGATCGCGTCCGCGACGCCTATCGACGCCCACACAATCAGGGGGGCTACGCAGTTCGGGAGCACGTGGGTGAACATGATCCTCCAGTGCTTCGCCCCGAGGGCCCTGCTCGCCTCGACGAACTGCCTCTCCCTCATCGAGAGCGCCTG
>DUKU01000101.1:0-407 GCA_013329135.1 Thermoplasmata archaeon | reverse complement strand
AGGGCCAGCAGGAACGGAGGGAAGGTCCAGAACAGGTCAATCGTACCCGTTATGATGTAGTCCACCTTTCCGCCGAAGTAGCCTGCCGTCAGGCCGAGGACTATGCCGATCACCATCGACACGAGGACCGCGAGCGTCGCGACCAACAGAGACACCCTTGCTCCCCACACCACCCTGCTGAAGACGTCCCTCCCGTTCTCGTCTGTGCCGAACCAGTGGTCCGATGATGGGGGCAGCAGTAGTTCATCACTCAGCTCGGTGGGGTCAGCCATCGGCAGCACCGGCGCGAGGACTGCGATAATGACCATGAAGATGATGACGATGAAGCCCAGGACCACCATGATGTTCCTGCCCCCGCGCTCGATGATATCTACTATGGTCTGCCTGACGCCGCCGGCCATCTTCCA
>DUKU01000100.1:24894-26584 GCA_013329135.1 Thermoplasmata archaeon | reverse complement strand
CTTGGTCAGGAAGAGGACCGTCTGGTCGGGACATCGGCGTCGGCCATTGGCGGCCTCCTGCTCGATTTCCATCGTCGTCATCGGGCCCCTCTCCGTGAGGAGTCTGACTACGTACGCCTCCGCCTCTGCGACACCCATGACATGCGGGTTTCTACCCACGCCCTTCATCAGCGTATGATGGGCCCGCCCGGATAATTAGATTGCCGGCCTGGCTGACGCTACCAGATGAGAGAAATGAGAAACGAGTAAGGGGTTTTATGGCTCAAGCCACGGTCGGGTTATGACTACCCGGAGAACGTCGCCTCTGCCATGTTGCCGTCAGTCGGCTCGTAGATGGCGGTGAAGACGTAGTCCACGCTCGCCGAGAACGACGTTGCCGTCAGCTTGATGTTGTCGCCCTGGTCGGCCTTGCCATTACCCGACAAGTCCTGAATCACCATGGTCACCACAAGCGTGCCAAATGCGGTGTTTGTCGTACCCAGGTTCTGGGTGTCGCCGAGTCCGCCACTGAGCATTGCAGTCGTCAGGTTGTTCCAGCCAGCAGAGTATGTGCCGTCACTGATCAGGAACGATATGTCTGCCCACGAGATCTCAGCGTTGACCGCGCCAAACGTCAGCTTCACACCGCTCGTGATTGTCGTGTCGGTCAGGGTTGTGGTCGGGGTCTGTGACGTGTCCGTGCCGAACCCCAGTACCATCACGTACAGCACTGCGGCCAACACGACCGTGATCGCCACCATCAGGATGGTCGCGATGACGGGGGACACGGCTTCTGTGTCCTTCCGGACTGTCCAAATCTTCTTCATGTTATGTCCTCCTGCGAACCTTTCGGCCCGCGTGGGGATTATTACCGCTGAGCTTGGCTTATATAGCTTTCCGGGTCATTATCAACTTCGAGCGTTCACGGCATCGGCTCATGCCGAAGTCCGACATCTGGACATGTCGCAGATTCTTATGCCACAAGAAGACTTAGTCTTCTTATAGAGAGAGGTCCCCCGGGAAAACGTCGCTTTTCGCCGAATTAACGCCGTTTCGTGAAACGGCGTTATCACGCCTCAGCAGGTCCTGATACCGCCCTGGTCGAAGGCGCAGGGCAGTATGCCCACGAGGCCGGGCCTGTTGCGGACCTTCTGCACGACGATGTACTTCTTGAACTCCTGTCCGATCTTCTCCCTGTCGAGCTCGAATATGACGTCGGCGAGGTCCTCGATGCTGCTCTGTATGCGGGACGCGTGCACCCCTTTCAGCATGGTCATGAGCGTGAGGCTCTCAGAGTGCTGCGTGTGCGCCTTGATGGTCCTCATGGCCATCAGGACCTCCGCGCTGTCGTAGTTCTCGAGGAAGAAGTCGAGCGAGTTGATTATCACCCTGAACGGCGGCGTCAGCTTGGATATCTCGTAGGACAGGAACGTCAGGAAGTTCTCCTCCCTCGGGCCCTCCTTGTCCTTGGACCGCCTGATGTCGCTGAGGGTTATGCCCTCCTGCCTGAACCGGCTGATCTCTAGCTTCTTCGCGAGCACGCCCTCGTAGTACTTCCTCCCTATGTTGACTATATTGATGTCCGTCCTCCACCCGTGCTCGCGCATGACGCTGAGGACATCCTCGTCCCTCTCAGTGGATGTGAAGTACGTGACTGGTTCCTCGCCTGTGGATGCGAACTGCTTCGCGAAGAACTCCGTCCCTGAGCCCG
>DUKU01000100.1:20248-24790 GCA_013329135.1 Thermoplasmata archaeon | reverse complement strand
TTATCAGCACCGTGGAGCCCTTCTGCACGCCCCCGCCCAGGTGGTCATCCAACGCGGGCACACCCATGCTGGTGAGCTTCATCTTCACTCCTCCTTCGCCGCGCGTATGCCCGAGTCGCACACGAGGTTGACCATGCTTGCGATCTCCGGGGTCGAGTGCTCCTCGACGGAGAGTATGATCGTGTATGCCTCCTTTGCCCTCAGGCCCGAGACGAGGATGTGCAGGAACTCGGACAGTATCCAGTTGTTGTTGTGTATCGCGAGGGAGTTTATCGAATCGATCACCACGAGCTTCTCCTTGGACTGGGAGCGTCTCATGAGGTACTCCACCTTGAGCATGATGTTCTCGAGCATGGTCGGGCTCTCGACCAGGGACGCGCGCTCGTCCTTCTGGGCGGCCTCGGTGCCCATCATGATGTGTGATATGCAGTCGACGAAGTACACCCTGGATGTGTCTATGTCCAGAGCAGCCATGATGCGCTTGATCGCCTCGAACGATATCGTCGCGGTCACGTAGATGGTGTCCATGTCGCGCTTGCCCGCGTACATGTCCAGCGTCCCGCGCATGACGTCGAGGTAGCTGTCCACGCTCATCTGGAGGGACACGGCCGACCCCGGCATCAGCTCGTTCAGCTGTCTCGCGACGTTCCCCGCGGTCCTGGTGTCGGTCATGTGGCCGAGCTCCCTCCTTTGAGCAGAGGCACGAGCAGCACGCCCATCGGCGTGAGGTCGAGCACGTACTTCGCCCGACTGTGCATCGTGCCCCGCATCTTGATCACCTGGAGCGTCCTGAGCAGATCTCCCCTGCGCTCCAAGTTCGCCATGAGCACGATGCCGTCGGATATCGCCTCCTCCACCCCGAAGGTCGAGTACGCGGACGACTGGGCCGCGATCTCGCTCACGAGGACCGATGTGCAGTTCAGGTCGGAGAGCGTCTTGCTCAGCTTGAGTATGAAGTCCCTGATCTTCTCCGGGGTCTTGAGCTTGTAGCACACGGAGGTGATGGAATCCATCACCAGCCGCCTGACGCCGAGCTCCTTCGCGAGGTTGCCGATGGCCGCCACCAGGAGGTCTATCTCCTCCATGGTCATCTCGGCCTTGGTCATGCCCAGGCGCTCGTACATGGCGGGCAGGTCGACGAACACGAGCTTCCCTGACTTGATCAGGTCACGGTCGAAGAACTTGTACGGGATGATGTTCGCGAGGAGCTTCTCTGAGTTCTCAGTGACGCTGATGAACAGGGAGTTCTCTCCGGCCACGGCGCCGTGTATCAGGAACTCCAGCGCGAGAGAGGTCTTCCCCGTCCCGCAGCTGCCAGTCAACAGGACCGTGTTGTCCCGCGGTATGCCCCCATACAGTATCGTGTCTAGGCCGTCTATGCCTGTGACACATCTTTCGCGCTCGCCTGTTCTCGGGGGCATCAACCCTTGAGAATGCGGTGGACCGCATATTATTGTTTCTTAACGCGTGCGGGTCCCGCGCGCGCGTGTGCATACGACACGTATTTATCAAAGCAGGTGGGTCTTTGACCTCGATGGAGCCCGTACTTCAGGTCGCACTGGACCTCGTCCACGGAGACCGCGCGTTGCAGATAGCCAGTGAGGCGGTCGCAGGGGGCGCGGAATGGATAGAGGCCGGGACCCCGCTCATCAAGAGCGAGGGGGTCGAGATCGTCAGGAGGCTCAAGAAGGCCTTCCCTGACAGGACCATAGTCGCGGACATGAAGACCATCGATGTCGGGGGCGCGGAGGTCGAGATCGCCGCCAAGTCAGGTGCAGATGTCGTTGTCGTGCTCGGTCTGTCCTCTGACCCGACGATCACCGAGGCGGTCCTGAGTGCTAGGCAGTACGGGGCCAAGATAATGGTCGACCTGTTCAATGTAAAGGACAAGGCCGCCCGGGCCAAGGAGGCCGAGGGGATGGGGGCAGCGTATGTCTGCGTCCATGTCGGCGTCGACGAGCAGATGGTCGGCGGGTCGCCCCTGGCCGAGCTGACGGGTGTCGCGGACGCGGTCGGGATCCCTGTCGCTGCGGCCGGAGGCATCAACAGCGAGTCCGCAGCCGATGTGCTTGCGGCTGGAGCATCCATAGTCATCGTAGGAGGGGCCATCATCAAGGCCAGGGACGTGACCTCTGCCACGAAGGATGTCATGACGGCCATGGCCGAGCGGAGGAAGGTCCGCACGGAGCTGTTCAAGAAGTACTCCGCCGACGACATCATGGACGCTTTCTCGAAGGTCTCCTCACCCAACGTGGCCGATGCGCAGCATAAGACGGGCGCGATGAAGGGCATTCTGCCCAGGATAGGCAGGAACGTCAAGATGGTCGGCCGAGCCCTGACGGTCCAGACGGTCAACGGCGACTGGGCCAAGTCGGTCGAGGCGATCGACAGGGCCTCGAAGGGAGATGTCATAGTCATAGATGCCTGCGGCGGCGAGATCGCCGTCTGGGGCGAACTCGCATCCTGGAGCTGCAGGACCAAAGGGGTCGTCGGCGTAGTGATAGACGGCGCGGCCAGGGACATCGATGGCATCATGGACATGGGGTTCCCGTGCTTCTCGAGGCATATCGCCTCGAACGCGGGGGAGCCCAAGGGCTATGGGGGCATCGGCCATGAGATCGTCTGCGGCGGCGTGACCGTCCGCACAGGCGACTGGGTCATAGGCGACGAGAGCGGTGTCGTCGTGGTGCCTCAGGAGCACGCGCTCGAGGTTGCGAACCGGGCCGTTGATGTCATGGAGCGGGAGAACCGGCTACGAGAGGAGATACAGAGAGGCGGCACCCTCTCCAGCGTTCTGAAGCTTGAGAAATGGGAGAAGGTCGGCT
The DNA here is from genome assembly GCA_013329135.1 of Thermoplasmata archaeon. GTDB lineage: Archaea > Thermoplasmatota > Thermoplasmata > UBA10834 > UBA10834 > UBA9653 > UBA9653 sp9653u. The sequence goes on along the minus strand of DUKU01000100.1, from coordinate 21,965 downwards.
GAGCGGTCAGCCGATGTAGCCGGTCTCCTCAGCGAGCTCTTCCAGCCTTCGTATCCTGGCCTTCATCGGCGGGGGGGGCATGAACAGCGGCACGAACCCGCCGCCCCCGGACGGGGTCACGATGAACAGCGACGATGTGGCCGGGTTGCCCCTCTCGATCGGCCTGCGCCTGTTGCCCTCTTCGAGCTTTGCGAGCGCGCGGGCCAGCGCTCTCGGCCTCTGGATCATGAGCGCGCCCTCCCTGTCCGCTTTGTACTCCCTGTTCCGGGATATCGCGAGCTGTAGCAGGAGCGCAGCTATCGGGGCGGTGATCGCCACGACGAGCAGGATCACCCTGTCAGCGTCTCCTCGGCCGCGGCCGAACATCGAGTTCCACCAGAACATCCTCGCAGCGAAGGATATCGCGCCAGCGATGGTCGCCGCAACGGACATTACGAGTATGTCCCTGTTCTTCACATGAGCCATCTCGTGGGCCAGGACGCCCTCGAGCTCGTCGTCCGATAGGAGCGGGAGTATGCCCTCGGTCACGGCCACGACCGCCTTGTTCTTGTTCCTCCCGGTCGCGAAGGCGTTCGGGTTCTGGCTCGGCACGATGGCGACCCTCGGCATGGGCAGGTCACCCTTGAAGCATATCTTCTTGACAATGTTGTAGACCCTGGGGGCCTCGGCCTCCGAGACTATCTTGGCCTTGTAGGACCACAGGACTATCTTGTCGCTCAGGAAGTAGCTTATGATGTTCATCATGGCGGCGAACATCAGGAAGACGAGCGCCCCCGTCATCCAGTCCCCGAGAAAGTAGCCGCCTATCAGGTAGCCTATCCCGACGAACAGCAATGTGAGGGCCGCGAACAGCCCGAGTGTGCGCAATGTCGAATTCATAGAGCTCCTCTCTCCCGAACGCATCCAAGCGTGATAGCGATAAGAACGTTTCGACGTGATGCCAATCCCCCGACGACGAAAGTAGTACCTGCGGGCATCCGTCAGGCTGGTCGGTGACGTATATCTTTATTGGGGATGATTGCTTACCACCGTTTGGGGGCGCAAGCCTAGGATCCCCATCACAATCTGACAAGGTGTTCATCATGGAGACGTCGGACGACAAGCTCGAGAGAAGGCTGTACAGCCACGACCTCGCACCGCTTCCGAAGGAGATGGACATGATCTTCAAGACCATGCCCGACCAGGTCATCAGGCCTGGATACACCGAGGAGGTGGCCCAGATGGTCAGGAAGGCCATTGCGACCAACAAGCCCATCGTGCCCAGGGGCGCAGGCACCTGGGGCCTCGGAGGCTCCGTCCCGGTGAAGGGAGGATATGTCCTCGACATGACCGCGATGAACAAGATCCTCTCGATAGACGAGAAGAACCTGACCGTCACGGTCCAGCCAGGCATCACATGGAAGGCGCTCTCCGATGCGCTCGACGCGAAGGGGCTCTTCCTGCCATGCTACCCCAGCAGCGCCCCGTCCGCGACCATCGGCGGATGGATAGGTACCGGGGGCACGGGCATAGGGGCGTACAAGTACGGCACCGCGGGGGACCTCATCAGGGACCTCGAGGTCGTGCTCCCCACGGGCATCACGATCCACACTGGGGACAAGCGCGTCCCTGCGAACGGCGCGGGACCGAACCTGAACTGGCTGTTCGTCGGCTCCGAGGGCATACTCGGCGTCATCACGGAAGCCACGCTCGCCATCCTGCCGAAGCCGGAGGAGAC
>DUKU01000100.1:8542-20074 GCA_013329135.1 Thermoplasmata archaeon | reverse complement strand
GCGCTCAGGAGGCTCGTCAGGAGCAATGTGACGCCGATGCACATCATGTTCGGCGACAGGCTGCACTTCGACTACCTCAGGGGGTTGGGCAAGCACGCCCCGGATGTGGGCTGCATGATCACGATGTCGCTCACCGGCTCCAAGGGCTCGGTCGACATTGAGGAGAAGACTCTCGACGAGATCGTGGCCGCGACAGGCGGCGCGAAGATGCCGAAGGAGGTCGCTGAGCACGAGTGGTCCGAGAGGAGCTACGAGTTCCGGGTCAGGGAGATGGGTGTCGGGGCCATACCGGGCGAGATCCTGGTGCCAATCGACTCCCTCGAGAAGGTCCTGGCCGAGATGGATAAGCTTGTCAAGGGCATGAAGCTCAAGGCGCCCACAATAGGGACCATCGCGGACAACAACACCGTCATGCTGATGCCGTACTACCTCACGGAGGAGCATAATTTCTGGCGCTCGACCGCAGCCATGGGCTTCGGCAAGAAGCTCGGGGACATCGCGTTCGAGAACGGCGGCAGGCCCGTTGGCCTGGGAATATTCTTCGCCGCGAACCTGTCGAAGTACCGGGGCAAGGATGGCGCTGAGCTCATCCGGAGCATCAAGAAGACGATGGACCCGTACGAGATCATGAACCCGGGGAAGCTGGTCGAGACCGGCACCCGGTGGGGGATCTCGATGCCCGCGTTCCTGATGAACTTCGGCATGAACATGATGGCCGGCATGAAGCGGCTGATGCCCAGGGACAAGATGGGCGAGAGGGAGCTGTCGAAGCTCAAGAAGTGAGCCGATAGATGTTTCCGCCCGCTGGTCTCCGGCCGCGTGGCATTACCTGCCCAGAGACGGCATCGACTGCTTCACGTAGTGTGACAATAGAGTGCCGACCGCGCCGCCAATGGTCACCTGGGCGATGTTCGTCGGGATCTCGGCGATTGCCGCGCCCAGGCCGAAGTCCAGGAGCAGCCACTCCGAAAGGAAGTACGTGGTGATCATGCAGGCCCCTCCGCAGATGATGCCGAGAGCATAGGCCCATGGCTTCCCCCCCTTCATGCGGCCGATCGTGCCTGCGACGAGGCCCTCTGCACCCTTGGCCACGAGGGTCGTGGGCGCGAACATGCCGAATCCGGCCAGGAGGTCCGCGGCGGCGGATCCGACACCGCCACATATCGCACCAGCCCTCCAGCCGAATGTGAATGCGGAGAAGAACACCATCGCCTCGCCCAGGTTGAAGTATCCTCTGGTCGGGGGGAACGGGATGACGGTCATGTACGTGATTGCCGCAGTCAACGCAGTGAGCACGCCGTACAGAGCGACTGTCCTGGGAGACACGAACTTCGAGTCTCCGCCACTGAGTATCCTCGGCTTCTCCTTCACGACGTCTCTCTGCTCGTCTTCCGCCACGCCAACCGAGACCACATGGCAGGGATATACATTAAACCTCACTTGTGGCGCTGTCGAACATGGCATCAGGACTACGAATTCAGATCTGAACACCATATATGTACTTCGCCAGCGCCGGGAGGAGGAGTATCAGGACGACTACCGTCATGGCGACGTAATCCGACGCCCTCATGCGTATCTCCCTCAGATATGTGCGGTTGCTGAACGCGCCGTACGCTCGGGACTGCAGGGTGAGGGCGAGGGTGTCTGCCGTCCTCAGAGCGTAGACTATCGTGGGCACGAGGATCGACACATAGTTCCTGGATCTCCGCAGGATTGACCCTTTGTCGAGCTCGAGCGCGCGGGCCCTCTGGGCGTCCTTGATGGATTCGATTGTCAGGCCGAAGGTCGGGATGAACCTGAACGATATCGCCAGCGCCAGGCCGTAGTCGAACCTCAGGCCGAGTTTGACCAGCGCGCGGACCAGGTCACGCTGCGACGTCGTGAACATGAGGATGTACCACAAGGTCGCGAAGCAGCCGACCCTCACGGCAGAGGTCGCGCCGCGCCACACGGCTGGCTCGGTTATGTCCAGTGGTCCGATGGAGAAGAGCACTGGAGCCCCGGACCTGTCGAAGAGCGGCCAAAGCAAGGTGATCAATATCATGAACCTGACCACGAACTTCAGGGCGAAGAACGCCTTCCCGTAGCTTGACCTGGCGAGGACGAGCAGCAGAAGGATGAAACACAGGAGTACGACGAGGTACAGAAGCTCGGTCAGGATGAACGCGAGTACGCTTATCAAAGCGACCGCGAGCAGCTTCACGCGAGGGTCGAGCCGGTGGAGGAAGGTGTCCTTCTCGGAATACAGATCCAGGAACCCGGTCACTGGTCGTCACCCCTTGTCAGTTCGAAGACCAGCTCCTGCGGCGTCAGGATGTCCTTCGAAACGCCGATCTGGGACAGCCTGTGAGCGAGCTGGGTGACCGGGGGCGGCAGTAGCTTGCTGCGCCTGAGCAGCCCAAGGTCGGAGAACGCCCCCCGCGTGTCAGAGTCCAGTACGACCTTTCCATCCATCATGACCACGACCCTGTTGGCGTGCTCCGCGACGAGTTTCATCTCGTGCGTGATCAACACGATGGTCGTGCCTTCGTCGTTCAACCTTCGTATGATGGCCATCAACTCGTCTGCCTCGCGAGCATCCAGCCCAGTGGTCGGCTCATCCAGGACCAGCACCTGGGGCTCCATGGCGATGACCGATGCGATGGACACTCTCCGACGAAGTCCGAGTGTGAGCGACAGCGGAGGGCGGTCCCTGATATCGGACAGGTTCATGACTGCGATCGCACGGTCCGCGCGTCTCTTGACCTCCGGTCCGTCGAGGCCGATGTTCGCAGGACCGAAAGACACCTCGTCGTGGACGGTCCTGCAGAACAACTGGTGGTCCGGGTTCTGGAACACGTATCCGACGACTCGGGCGAGCTCGGCCACGGTCCTGGTGGAGGCTTGTACACCCATCACCAGCACCTGGCCCCCCGTCGGTCTCAGGAGGCCGTTCAAGTGCTTCGCAAGCGTCGTCTTCCCTGAGCCATTGCCACCAACGACCGCGAGGTACTCTCCCTTGTCGATCACGAGTGTGACGCCTTTTAGTGCTTCCACGCCGGACTCGTATGTGAACTTGGCATCGCGAAGGAAGATCACGCGGTCTTCGCTGTCCGCATCGGGGCGGGGGATCAATGACTCGCCCCCTTGGAGTGGTGGTGAGTGTTGATCGTTATCTCGGCGAAGGCCTCATCGACGGTCAGGAACCGTAGCGGCGGCGCCTTCCTGCGGAGGTTGATCAGTGATGCGACCTCTGCCATCTGAGGAGGGGAGACGCCAGCAGCCCTGAGCGCCCCAGGGTCCACGAGCATCTCGCGCGGGGGGCCTGACGCGGTCACGCGCCCGTTTGCCATGAGCACGAACCTGTCCGAGTATTCGACGAGGTCCTCAGCGTCGCGCTCCATGACGATGACCGTCATCCCGTGCTTCGCCTTCAAATCGCTCAGGATAGAGTAGAGTTCGATCCTGCCCATCGGGTCCAGAGCATATGCGGGTTCGTCGAGGACCAACATCGACGGTTTCATCGAGAGCGCGGCCGCGATCGCGAGCCTCTGCTTCTGGCCGCCCGATAACGTGAATGGTGACCTATCGTTGAGACCTTTGAGTCCGACGAGGTCGAGCGCCCATTCGACCCTTCTGGAGATCTCGTCCCGTGGCACCGCGAGGTTCTCCGGCCCGAACGCCACCTCCTCCTCCGCACTCATGCAGAAGAGCTGACTCTCGGGTTCCTGGAACACCATTCCGACAAGGGTCGAGAGCTGCGAGACCGTGTATTTCGGGGCGGGATGCTCGAACACTTCCACCGATCCTTCGAACTCACCCTTGATGGACTTGGGCACGAGCCCGTTCGCGAGGAGGGAGAGGGTGGTCTTGCCGGCTCCGTTCGGTCCCAGGACCGTCACGAACTCGCCCTGCTGTATCTCCAGGGAGGGGATGTCGAGTGCCCACTCTGACATCCCCGGATACCTGAACCTGACATCCTTCAACGTGAGTGCCTGCATCCGTTATCCTGGCCTCTGCGCTCAATCGGATGGTTCTCTAATAAACCTTCGTGGCTAGGCGGCCCGGTCCAAGGTGATGCGGCATCAGCTGGGATAGAATAGAGCCTCTTTGCCCTTGCGCACTACCCTGACCCGTCCCTTCTTGGACAGGGATGCGATGGCCTTCGTGGCCTGCTCCGTCGGCAGCCTGCTGCCCCTTATGAGCTGACCTCTGGACGAACCGTTCGGCCTCAGAGTGTTGATGATCCTCTGCTCCGCCTCGTCCTCCGACTCCGCCGATAGCACTTTGATCTGCTTCCTCACGGGCGGCGCTGGTGGAGGCACGAGCTTGTAGATCTCGACCTGGTCTTTCTTCTCCGTCATGGTACTGCCGGCCGAGATGAGCCTCCCGAGGCAGAGCGTGACCTGATCCTCTGAGTATCCTGTCAGGGACATGATGTCTTGGAGCGCCTTGCCCTGCTCGTCCAGGAGCGACAGCACCTCGCCGTCAATCAGATTCTCAGGGCGCTTGTCCTTCACGACCGAGAGCTTGTCCAGATGCGTCTTGAGGAAGTCCTTGCTGAGTTCCTTGAACCGGTCCATGTCGTCGTCGAGCAGACGCTCGAGCTCCTCGACGTCGAGTCCAAGTTCGCGCCATCTGTCCAGCTTGGCCCTGTACAGCTTCTTCTTGAGTTCCGTGGCCTTCTGGTCGACAATCGGCGTCACGTGGTTCCTCTTGCCGTCGCCAGGGTCCTCGATGTCGGTCCTGGTCGTAACGCTGTACCTCACACTCGAGCCCCTGAGGGCGTGATGGACATCCTCGAGCTTGTCGAACAGGCGCTCGTCGTCTCCGAGGTCCATCTCGAAGTCGAAGTCGCCGACTAGTGGCGTGGCGCCTATCTGCCTCATGCGCTCCACGACCTCCTTCGGCGATTCGCCCTCGCTGCTCAGTTCAACCTTGATGAAGGTCTTGATCATCGTGATTCCCTTGGCTGGCGGCGTCATAGTCCTCGGGGTTCTTTATTGTTATTGAAATAGACTGTGCATGCAGCTCAAGGGCACGTGAGAGCTTAATATACTGGTCACTCGGATGACACTGGCGCATGCCGTCCGACGCATCTATGAGATTCGTAATGCGCATGTTCGCCAAGCACTATCGGGAGGTCTCCCTGTCGATGCCTGACCGGTTCGCGAGGCGCGAGTTCGGGTTCATGTTCTTCGACAGGAGCTTCGTGATGAGACACCTCTCGTTCCCGACGAGGGCGTCGCTCAAGAAGTATCTCGTGGAGCAGGTGCCCTCGCACGCGTACTACTCGTGCGCGTACTACGAGAAGCCCGACGCACCCACCATGGCCGAGAAGAAGTGGCTCGGCGCAGACCTCATCTTCGACCTCGACGCGGACCACGTCGAGGGCACGAAGGGACTGTCTTACGAGAAGATGTTGGAGCGCGTGAAGGAGGAAGTCATCAGGCTCATCGACGAGTTCCTCCTCGGGGACCTCGGCTTCGATGAGGACGGCCTCAAGGTGGCGTTCTCAGGAGGAAGGGGCTACCACGTGCACATCAACGATCCGCGAGTGATGAGGCTCTCAAGCCATGAGAGGCGGGAGATCGTGGACTATGTCACCGGAACAGACCTGGACATCGACTGGGTGTTCCCATCCACCGCCTTCGAGGCGAGGAAGTACAAGGACAGGGTAGGCATGGAGTATCGTAGGACGATGCCCAGGCTGGAGGACGGCGGATGGAGGAGCAGGATCAGGAGGGGGATAGACGACCTCCTCGCGGAGCTTGAGGCGCTCGAGGAGGCCGAGGCGGTCAGGAGGATCTCCGAGGCGCTCACTTCCCCAGACAAGGAGACGGGCGAGAAGACCGTCGAGGGGATGTACTCCGATCTGTTCAAAGGGGCCGATGGGAAGAGGGGCGTGGACCGTATGCGCTCGGACAATACGTTCGAGGTCTTCTCACAGAAGAGGTACGGGGACGCGTTCATGAGGCTCGTGGATATGCGCGTCAAGGGTCGGATGAAGGGCGAGACGGACGAGCCCGTGACCTCGGACATCAAGAGACTCATCAGGTTGCCGAGTTCGCTTCATGGCAAGACGGGGTTCAAGGTCGTGCCCATGAAGAGAGACGACCTCGAAGAGTTCGACCCGTTCGTGTCGGCTGTGCCCGACGCATTCGGGACAGATGAGGTCTCGGTCATGTGCGAGAAGCCCGTAGAGGTAAGGATGAAGGATGGCGTCTTCTCGCTGGACGAGGGCAGGAACGATGTGCCAGAATTCGTTGCCGTCCACCTCTTGTGCCGAAAGCTGGCATCTTTTGATTCCAAATGAGAAAACTATTAATTCAGTCGGGGGCATCTTTGGCCTCAATGCCACTGTCGAAGAAGGTGCTGGAGGACTCCGTCCGGCTGGGGAGCATCCGCAGGATCAAGATGACCCTGTACATAGTGCAGGTCGTCATGTTGGTCGCGCTCGCGTTCTTCCTCGTGTTCGTGATCGGGGATGCGACAGTGACTCCGGATCTCTACCTGCCACTGGACCAGTTCGTCGCGGTCATGGTCCTGCTACTGCTCGTGGTCTGTGTCGAGAGCTTCTTCTTCAGGATGATGGAGATAAGGTTCGCCCGGAGCTCCAGCGCGAGGCACCTGATGGCCAAGAACTCCATAACCAGGTCGATACTGCTCGCACTGATCAGCGCCGTCGTGACCATCATACTGATGGTGCAGCCGATCCTCGCAGTCGTGGAGGACGCCTCCCAGAGGACCATAACGACTTCCAGCTCCGAGGACTTCACGTTCTGGTCCAGGGACCCGCTCGCGCTCCAGAGGGTGTCAGAACTGCGCGCGTCATCCCCTCAGACAGTCGAAGTCTACATCGTCGAGGATTCCGTGTACCAACAGTATGACGGCGAGATAGGCGACATGTTCTTCATGAGGCTCAACCGGAACGACTATGAACTCATCGACACCCTGGTGATCCCGGTGCCGATTCTTGACCATGCGCTCCTGCATGTGGTCGTCAACGACATAGCATCCCCCGGGGCGTCCGTGACCATCGATATCGTCAAGGACACCTCAGAGACCGTCACGGGCATCGTGTCTGTCCTTTCCCTCGCATTCGTCGTCACCAACATCGCTTGGATCGCATACCTCATCCCGATCGAGAGGAAGTACGCCCAAGGCTCGATCTACAAGTGAGCGACCCTCATCCGAGCGCGCAGCAGACATCCTTCTTTCTGATCGTGTAGCCGAGGGCCGATGCCGCCCTGACCGTCTCGGTCGAGGGCATGACTATTCCATCCAGGCCAGCGAAGACCGCTTCAGGCTCCCATGCCCGGTCGCGCCTCGAGCGCATGCAGCCAAGCAGGAGACGCGTGCGAGGCAGGATGGCCCTTGCGCCCCTGATGACCGATATGACATCCTCCCCGCTCGGGGGAGGGCGTGATTCGTACGCGGTGCCCTTGGTGGGCATGAACGATATGAGGACCAGCGTCGTCGGCGATATCGGCTCAAGCATCCTCAGAGCGGCCATCTCGCCCCCGAGCGTCCCACCTCTCACACCTATGCAGACGTGCGGCGCGACGATAGGCGCCCCGAGATCCATGAGACCTTTGACGACAGAGATGTAATCCTGCGTCTTGGCATCGAGACAGAGGACCTCTCTGATCGTCTCGTCATCACCATAGATGTCCACGGAGAACGCGTCGATGCCGGAGTCCACCAACTCTCCCAGTTCTTCCCGTGGGGTCAGGCCGATGTGGGCGTTGATCCTCAGCGTGGTCGTGGCCTTGATCTCCTTGATGGCAGGGACGAATCTCTCGAGGCGTACTCTGCCCGACCCATCGGAGCCTCCGCTCAGGAGGAAACCCTCTCCGCCGGCCTCGGACAGCGCATGCGCGAACGAGAGCAGCTCCTCGGGGTCGGTCGCCGGGGCCATGCCCTCGAGATATCTGCTCGAGCAGTGCCTGCAGCTGAGTGAGCACGACCGCCCCGTCGTGGACACCGAGGGGAATCCCTTTCCGGGGTAGTAGCAGTCGAGGGCCCTGTTCATCGGGCGTATTCAGTACCAGGGCAGGTAATGAACGTTGTGAGTGCGCCGGTGCCGGCCAGGCAAAAGCTTTATCTGAGGTTCCTTCTCTAGGGCCCCTGCTGGTCAGCATGAAAGCGTTCGAAGTCAAGGGACAGTACAGAATATCTCCGCGCGAGTGGCAACCGTTCGCGATAGAGATTGCATCACTGGACGAGAAAGCAGCCTTGGAGAAGTCGTTCGCGCTCATTGGAAGCAGACACAAGGTAAAACGGAAGTTCGTGAAGATAGAGGGTGTGAAATCACTCAAACTCGAAGAGGTCACCGACCACGCGGTCAAGTACCTGCTGGAGGCAAAGAAGTGACTGATGAATCCGCCCTGAGGGAGAACATGATGAGGCTTGAGACGGCCAAGGCGCAGCTCGAGGGTCTGTCCAGGCAGCAGGAGCTCATCCAACTCGCGATCGAGGAGCACGTCAAGGCGAGGGAGACGGTCAAGAGCCTCGTCAAGAGCGCATCCGGGGACGAGCTCATGATCCCGGTCGGGGCGGACTCATACATATACGCCAAGGCCACGGACAGGAAGGAAGTGGTCATAGGCGTCGGCTCGGATGTATCCATCCAGAGGAACGCGGAGGAGGCGGAGAAGATACTCGACGCGAGGGTAGAGGAACTCGCCCAGGCGTTCCAGAAGGTGGCGGAGATGGCCGCGCAGACCGAGGGGGCCATCCAGGAGCTGTCGGAGAAGGTCCAGAAGCAGTACGAGCAGGTTCAGTCGGGCCAGATGGCCTGAGGTTTCGACATGTTCAAAGCGCTCAGGGAGAAGTTCTCAGCGGCATCGAGTGCGGCCAAGAACCGGTCCATCGAGGACATCTCTGAGGTCGCTGGCGAGACCGGGAGACGCCTGAGGGAGAGTGTTCTCGACGATGTCCTTCAGGACCTGCAGATAGGGCTGCTCGAAGCGGATGTGGCCCTGCCGGTCGCGGAGGAGCTCACGCAGCGGGTCCGCGAGTCCCTGGCAGGGAAGAGGATCGACAAGAACTTCAAGATAGACGAGGCCATCCAGCTCGCCTTCAGGGCGGCGGTGAAGCAGGTCCTCGATGAGCAGACTTTCTCCCTCAAGGACGCGATCGATTCGAAGAATTCCACATATGTCATAATGTTCGTCGGAATAAACGGCACGGGCAAGACCACAGTCATAGCCAAGCTCGCCGACAGGCTGCAGAAGCACGGATACACGGTCGTGCTCGCAGCAGCCGATACATTCCGGGCAGGAGCGATCGAGCAGCTTACGATACACGCCGACAGACTCGGATGCAAGATAATCAAGCATCAGGCTGGAGGCGACCCAGCGGCTGTCGCGTACGATGCAGTCGAACACGCAAAGGCCAGGAAGAGGGGCGTGGTCCTGATAGACACAGCGGGCAGGATGCAGACCAACACGAACCTCATGGACGAGATGAAGAAGATAAAGAGGGTCGCGAAACCTGACCTCGTGGTCTTCGTCGGGGACTCGCTCGCTGGCTCGGATGCCGTCGAGCAGGCCCGTAGGTTCCACGAAGCGGTGGGGATAGACGCGGTCGTGCTGACGAAGATAGACGCCGATGCGAAGGGCGGCGCCGCGCTCTCGATCGCCAAGACCGTCGGCAGACCCATCGCGTATGTCAGCTACGGCCAGGAGTACGACGAGTTCGGGAGGTTCGACTCTGATTGGATGGTCTCGCGCATCTTCGGGGACAAGCAGAGCGGGAACACGCAGGATTTCTAGGCGTGCCTGACGCCATCGCCTGCGAACAGGAGGGCGTAGACCTTCGTGTCGCCCACCAGATTGTCGATTATGCAGTACTCGTTGACGTCGTGCGCGACGCTCGCGACACTCGCCCAGACGACCGCATCGATGCCCGCGCGCCTGAACGGCGCAGCGCACGTCCCGCCGCCAATGCCTGTTGGCTTGGCGACGACGTCCCTCGTGAGCGAAATCGCCTCCGACAGCCTCCGGACGACGTCCGAATCGAGGGGCGTCCTCGGAGCGGCATCGGCCCTCTGAAGGAACGACATCGTGATCTGGGCGTCCGCGGCTCGAGCGGTCTCATCGGCGACCGCTCTCAGGTCCGCCATGACCTCGTCCAGCGAGTAGCCTGGGAGGACCCGGAAGTCGAACGCGAACCTCTGTCGACCCGGCACCGTGTTCACGTTCGGGCCGTTGGATTCGCACCTGGTCGGCTCGAACGTGCTGTACGGCGGGTCGAACAGGTCGTCGCGGACTGCATACTTCGCCCTCAGCTTCGAGACGGCGGCCAGCATGAACTTGGCGGCGACCTCGAGTGCGTTCACTCCCTTGTGCGGGGTGCTCGCATGGGTCTGCTTGCCCGTGACCTCGACATCTATCCACGCGATGCCTTTCTCAACGACCTCCAGTTCTGAGCCATCGAGCGAGCCGTGGTCTGGCACGACGACCAGGTCTCCCTTCTTGAACAGCCCTTTGCTCATCAGGAAATCGATGCCGTGGGCATTGCCATGCTCCTCATCCGCCACCATCACCAGACCGACGTCCAGTTCCGGCACCAGGCCGGACCTGACGAGCGTGGCGAGGCCACAAAGTGATGCCATCAGTTCCTGGCCGTTGTCCTCAGACCCGCGGCCATATATCCTTCCATCCTTCACGGTCGGCTCGTATGGCGGCGTCGTCCATGCGGACAGGTCGCCCTCGGGGACAGTATCCATGTGGGAGACGACCCAGAGTCTCTTGGCAGACCTTCCCTTGACTCGTATGATGATGTTCGGCCTCTTGCCCGATGGGACGTTCGGGTCCGATGATTCGAGGACCTCGATGTCCGTCAGTCCGAGCCGCCTCGCCAACGTGACGATATGTCTCGCCCGGTCGTGCTCGCCCTCGCCTCCGCTCTCTGGGCCAACGGCTTTCACACGTAGCAACGAACAGAAGTCCTCGACCAACTTGTCCCGCTGAGATTCCACGGCATCCATTAGCTCGGTCGCGTCCAATCTGATCAGTCCTGTTCCGGCGCGTCGCGTATGTGCGCGCCCGGCTAAGTGTCTTCCGGGGCTCACTTCTCGACGAGCATCGCGACGGCGTTCCCGCCGCCCAGGCACAGAGTGGCCAAGCCCCTCTTCGCACCCCGGGCATCCATGGCGTAGATGAGCGTCGTGAGGATTCTCGCGCCGCTGCAGCCGATCGGGTGGCCCAGAGCTACCGCTCCACCGTTCACGTTGAACTTGTCGTCCGGGACCTTGAGCGCCCTCTGGACGGCTATCGATGCCGTTGAGAAGGCCTCGTTGTGCTCGAACAGGTCGATGTCCCCAATCGTGACCGAGTTGCGCTCCATGAGCTTCTTCGCGGCATCTATGGGGGCCTCCATCAACAGCTCAGGTTTCGTCCCCGTCGTGACATAGTCCATGATTCTGACGAGCGGATTGATGCCTTTCGCACGTGCGAGCTCTGAGTCCATCACTACGAGGGCGGATGCGCCATCGTTGATGCTAGACGAGTTGCCTGCCGTGAGTATTCCATCATTCCTGAAACA
>DUKU01000100.1:5857-8481 GCA_013329135.1 Thermoplasmata archaeon | reverse complement strand
ATTCCATCATTCCTGAAAACCGGTTTGAGTTTGGCCAGCGACTCGAGGTTCGTGTCCTCTCTCGGACCCTCATCGGTCACGAACTTAACCGGCCCCTTCTTGGACGGTATCTCGACTGGCACTATCTCCTTGTCGAACGCCCCCGACTTGATCGCGGCCAGGGCGCGCTGGTGGCTCCTGAACGAGAACGCATCCGCGTCCTTCCTCGTCACATTGTGCCTCTGAGCGACTATCTCGCCCGTGTTGCCCATGTGGAAATTGTTGAAGACGTCCCAGAGGCCGTCCCTGACCATGGAATCCACCATCTGGGAGTCGAACATCTTGTACCCGAACCTCGCCTTCTCAAGGAGATATGGGGCGCTTGACATGTTCTCCATGCCCCCAGCGACGACGACCTTCTCCTTGCCTGCGAGTATCGCGTCCGAGGCCAACATGACGGACTTCATGCCCGAGCCGCAGACCTTGTTTATCGTGAGTGCGGACACCGAATCGGGCAGCCCGCCCCACAGCGCAGCCTGCCTCGCGGGGTTCTGGCCGAGCCCTGCGGGGAGCACGTTCCCCATTATGCATTCCTCGACATCCCCTGGCAGGATGCCGGCCCTCCTGATCGCCTCATTCACGACGACCGCACCGATCTTGGTCGCAGGCATGTCCTTGAGACCGCCGCCGAACTTGCCGACAGCCGTCCTTGTGGCGCTCACGATCACAGGTTGACCCATCACAAATCACACCCATAGCATCCCGTCGACCGAGATGCTGGACTCTGTCGCGATGATTCCCTTGAGCATATTTATAATTTGTTGATGTTACCCCTCGACAATCGCCGTAATGGCTTGTGGAGGTGGCGCCTGGACGAAACGGGAGGCTCGTACCATCCCAAGGACACCGAACGGATTACTGGCTCGAGGACCGCGGCGGACGCGGGCGCGCGCGCCCCGCAGACCTTGCACCTATAACCCTGACCGGAGCCCATGGAACCCATGCGCTTCCTGCATGCGGAGCATTCGGGATTCGCGGTCTTGCGCGCGTGCGACGACAAGCTCACCACTTGCAGCTTCTCGACGTTCAACGATCTCGGGGAGGACCTGACGGACCCGTATGCAACTACCTTATCCCCTGGGAGGAGCGCGCGGGCGGCATCCCTCATCCCCCGAGACTGCTCGTAGAAGGCGGCATCTATCTCAACATCATCCTTGAGCCCCACGATCACATGGCCGCCAGGGATTGTCGTGGGAGGAGAGGACACCGTCCCGTTGACCTTCGCCGAGTCGCCTGGCCCGAGTTCGCTCACCCTGCGACGCACCATGTGGTCCTCGGTCCCCTGATTCGACATGTACATGAGCCATTTGTGCGGACGTTCCCCGCGGATCATATCCTTCGCGGACATCAGCTCACGCGGCGAATCACCTCTGATGCCGAACAGGACGGGGCACGGCGAGCCAGGAGCGATGGCTATGTGACCGTTCTCGGGGTCGTAGTTGTTGAAGGTCCTGCGGGTCTCCCTATCCATCTCGATGACGCTCTCTGGGTCGATGTCCCTGGGCGTACCGACCTTGTCGGGGGACCTGTAGGCAATCACTTCCCAGGTCCTGTCCCGAGGCCTCCATGCCATGGCGGCGGAGGCGCCTATGACTCCACGTCCACCTTTGAACTTGCGCCAATGTATGCCGCGAGTCGCCAACTCCGATTCCACATCCTCCAACGGGACGACTTCGCGGACCGCCCGCCAGTACGTGGCCGGCGACGGGCGAACGATGCCTGAGACGACGCCTGGATTGGTCGTAAGGCACTCGAACCGCGCGTGTCTCTCCACCACCGCAGAGGCCCTGTCGAGCAGCTCCACGGGGTCGACAGGACGGCCGGACTTGAACCATCTGATGTCTCCACGCTCGAGTCGGCCGCACAGTCTCCCGCGTCCCTCGCCATAGCCCAGGGGCAGGCACACTGCTGCGTTGCCGCGCGTCTTCCAGGGCACGTTGGGGTTAAGGCGGACGAGCCTGGGCCACCCGAGCAGGTCCAAATCGGAGAGCTCCTCGAGCACGAGTGTGGTCAGGTATGTGGTGCACATGCCGTCCGGCGAGTCGGTGTCATCGAACGCGAGCATCGTGGCGGGCACGGGGAAGTCCCACGCGGCCTGCCCTGAAAAGCTTGTTGTCAGCCGACCGGTGAAAGGGCGCTGACCTCGAGCACGAGGGCCATGGTGGCCCGGTCGAGCACGAGGACGCAGTCCGCGAGCACATGCCCCTCCAAGGGGTTCACGCCTGCGTCCAGCAGCATCATGATGCTGCATTCGCCATCCATGTCACGTAGCCTGAGGACGCCGGAGGCGTCTGGCTCACATACGCCCTCCAGGGAAATCCTATCCCCCTCGAACAGGTTCCAGGCGGCGCTGAGCAGGTCGATGGTCAGTACCTGCTCGGACTGACGGACGATATGCACGTCGTCGTACTCGCAATACACGACAGGGACGCCATCATCGAACACACATTCGCCCGAGACCTTCAGGAGATCCCCGATGGACACCGCGTCGCTGGGAGGGGGTCCCGGGCCCACGGCGCAGACGACCTTGACCGTCGGTTCCCCCGATTCGTCCGAGATCACGATCACCTCGGACCCGGACTCGT
>DUKU01000100.1:2963-5767 GCA_013329135.1 Thermoplasmata archaeon | reverse complement strand
CTCGTCCGAGATCACAATCACCTCGGACCGGGACTCGTAAGTCCAGAGGGATGCTAGGAGTCCGGAGACCGTGAGGGATGAATCGTCGCCCAGCCCCCACAGTTCTGATACCGTCACCGAGGGCGGGAGCGATGAGGACGCGAGCAGGACCATCGAGGACAGCAGGCCTATGACGAGGACTGCGCCCAGCCGTTCGTCGAGAATGCGCATGATGGCTGCCAGCCGATTCCGGGTAGATATTCCGAACGGCTGCATGCAGCCCCGTTGGAGAATCATTTTAAGAGGAGTTCGGGTTATCGGTCCCAAGGGTGAATCGGTTGCCGAAGGGATTCCTGACAGAGTACAGATTGGAGCTAAGCGGCATGTTCGTGGTGCTCTTCAGTTTCGTGGCCATCATAGGGATAGTAGGAGTGTTCCTCGAGGACGGCCTCCCATCCTACCTCGCACCCCTGAAGGACCTGACGGAGCCGATCGGCTCGTGGACATATTGGATGCTAGTGATCGGCCCCCTCGGCCTCGTCGTGGGGATATGGTGGCTGTATGACTACCTCAAGAAGACGAAGAAACTCAGCGAGCTGACCAAGACCCCGAGCAAGGCCAAGTTCGTAAGGAACATGGACGACATCGAGTATCTGGCGTGGTCCTTGCCGCAGAGATTTGAGGACGAGGTACTGCAGAAGAAGAAGGATTTCGGCCTCTGAGGCGAGAGGGCCCCCTACGTTTCCAGTGGACGCTCAGGAGCGTCTCTGCCTCCGCGGGCAGCGTCTTTCAGGATCTTCGCACCGGCGGCCAAGAGCCAATTCCTGACCTTGTCTGCGTCTACAGGATTGCACCAGACGTCTACTCGCATCTGACCGTCTTCGACACGATGAGATACTTCAGCAACGTTGTGCAATTTAGACATGAGACTGTAACTAGCATCAGTCAACGGAAGAACAATCTCAAACCCTTGAGTATGTCCTTGGACCTCTGAGATCCTCTCTCTAATCATATCTAATCCATATCCAGATACAGATGATGACATCACAACCTCTCTTGGACTCACCAAGGCCCGGACCAGCTGTTCCACCTGTGTGGATCTCTTTGGGGATATCTTGTCCACCTTCGTTCCAACTACGAGGATGTGTCCGTCTCCGACACGCGGGAGCAGGATGTCGAGAGAGGTCCAGAGCTTCCTCCTTATCGAATCATCGTCCTCACTCGCATCGTAGGTGAGAAGAATGAGATCAGCAAAGAATACTTCTTCCATTGTCGACTTGAAAGCATCAATGAAATCTGGAGGAAGGTCTTTGATGAAACCTACAGTGTCAATTGCCAGCACCTTTCCTTTCACTCCTTTCACTCGTCTTGTAGTTGTAGAGAGAGATGAGAATAGTTGAGGGCTTACTTCCACCTCAGATGAACAGAGGGCGTTCATCATGGCAGACTTCCCTGCGTTCGTGTAACCTGCGAGAGAAACCAACGTGAACCCCTCTTCATGTCTCCTGATCCTCTTGACTTCCCTGTTTCTTGATAGTTCCTCAAGTCTCGTTTCTATCTTCTTCATGTGCGTCTTCGCATGTTCATAGTATACGTCTGTGGCATATGCACCGCCAGCAAGGAAACCCGGTCGTTCGCCACTCTTCGCCTTGTGGACCCATTCTCTCAGGAACGGCTGTTCATATCTCAGTCTGGCTAGTTGCACCTGTGCGATGGCCTCAGGTGTGTATGCATGTTCCGAGAAGATCTTCAGTATGACCCCAGGCCTATCCACACATTCCATCTGGAACTTCATCTCAAGGAAGTGGTGTTGAGACGGCTTGAGCTGGTCGTTCACAACAATCATGTCAGGATCGATGCTCTTCACCTCTTCTGATATCTCTTCGATTTTGCCGGGACCGAAATAGCTCGTGGGGTGAGGGGCTTTCTTCTGCACGTATTCCTTGACTACTTTGATGTGTAATGTGTCAAGCAGGGATACGATTTCTTCGATATCCGTCGACCGTGAAATCACTATTGCTCTCATCTGATCCATCTCGATGTAAGGCGTTCGTAGGCAATTATGGGTTCCGTAGACGAGTTTCGACAAGAAGCCGGGGTCGGATGAGCGAGGATTCCGATGGAAATATGCCCCTGCAGATGATTGCCCTAGGCCGACAACGGATTCCACCGGAAATGAAGGGGGGCCCCATGCGCAATGCATGCATCTGCGGAGTGAGCATGAACGAATCCGACCGCTGAGAAGTGGATATTGCTGGCTCATGCGAAGCCCGAAAATTTCCGGCCTGCGCAAAAAATGGACTTCCGGGATAATATTAACGCTTAAGTACGGTGCCGGTCATTCCCCAATTCCCACCGTTTCAAGTGGATTCCGAGAGCGGCTTCCACAGGAAGCGCCGGGGGAGGGGAAAGGCCTTTTCGCCTTGCGGGGAGTGCTAGATGCAGGATACCATCTTCCAACAGTATATCAGAACGAGGTCCGTCTTCAAGGGTGACAGGGATGTGCTCAGACCATCGTACATACCTGACGTATTGCCCCACCGGGAGGAGCAGATCAACCAGCTCGCATCGGTGCTAGTCTCCGCGCTCGAGGGCCAACGCCCTTCGAACGTGCTCCTGTTCGGGAAGACGGGCACGGGCAAGACTGCCACCATCAAATACATCGGCAAGGAGATCGAGCGTGCGCGCTCAGATGTGCGAAACGTCAATTTCCTCTACATGAACTGTGAGATCGTAGACACGCAGTACGGCGTGCTCCAGAACATAGGCAACATGTTCATCGAGGATTTCGACCAGAGGATTCCATTCACAGGCTGGAGCACCGA
>DUKU01000100.1:0-2641 GCA_013329135.1 Thermoplasmata archaeon | reverse complement strand
ATCGACAAACTGGTCTCTAAGAGCGGGGACGATGTCCTTTACCATCTCTGCAGGATCAACGACGACCTGAAGAACGCCAAGGTCAGCGTGATCGGGATATCCAACGACCTGAAGTTCACCGAGTTCCTGGACCCGCGGGTCAAGAGCTCTCTCAGCGAGGAGAAGATGGTGTTCCCGCCGTACAACGCGGAGCAGCTGAGGGACATACTGGGTCAGCGCTCAGCGCTGGCGTTCGAGGACAAATCTCTCGAACCATCGGTCATACCGCTGTGCGCTGCGCTCGCCGCGCAGGAGCACGGGGACGCCCGGAGGGCGCTGGACATGCTCAGGGTAGCCGCCGAGATCGCCGAGAGGAACCACTTGCCTGTCGTGACCGACTCCGATGTCGTCAAGGCGAAGAACAAGATCGAACTCGACTGCGTCACCGAAGCCATCAGGACGCTCCCGCTGCAGTCCAAGATGATACTCATGGGTGTGCTCCTGACCGAGGAGCGCGGATTGGGCAAGCTGACCACGGGTGACCTGTACGAAACTTACAAGGAACTGTGCGAGTGCACCACCACGACGATCCTGACCCAGCGCAGGGTGACTGACCTGGTCTCCGAGCTGGACATGCTCGGGTTGGTGCACGCTCGTGTGAAGTCCTTCGGGAGGGGCGGCCGGACGAAGGAGATCGAGCTGAGCGTCCCGTCCATGGAGGCGAAGAGGGTCATCGAGGAGGACGAGACACTCGGGCAGCTGAAGAACTACAAGCTCAGGTTCCAGACCACGCTAATGTGATCAACCGGTATTGCCAGGTGTCTGCGGCGGCTCAGAGGGCTGCTGCGCCGATGGCTCGGGTTCTGGCGGAGGCGGCGGAGGTACCTTCCTCTGCTCCGCCTCGTACTCCCGCATCGCCGCCTCGCGTTTCCTCGCAATCTTCTTCCTGATCTTGAACGTGACGAACACATCGATCAGGATGGGTCCTATGACGATGAATGCGAGGCTGATCCACAGGTTCCTGACGCTGTTCTCCGGGGCGTCGCTCCCGAGCGAATCAGTGAACCAGAGCTTCAGCAGGCCGAACCACGGTATCTCGCCCCTGGCCTTGCCCACGATCCATGTGACTTTCACAGGCGTGCTCCTGCTCGGCAGAGATTGATCCGTGTTGTCGTTGTGATCGCCTTTGGTGATGAACCCACTGGCCACAACGAGCCGACTCGTGTCTATCGTGACCGTCTCGGATTGGAAGCCGACTTCGTATATCCTCAGAACGCTGGTCAGGTGGTCCCATGTATCGGATGGGTCGGATGTGGACCACTTGTCGTCGTCTATGTATCTGAGGGATTCGGACCTGAAACTGTTGCCATCAGCGTTCGCCTCGAGGTAGATGATCGCCCGGTGGATGATCGGCGTGCCGAGCTCGTTCCCGTTCACGTTGTAGATGATGACGTCCCCGTAGTCGCCGTACGTGCGATGCCCCGAAGCGTAACCGTCCATGTACGTCTGTACGTCAGAGTCTGAGTCCACGGACTTGACAAGGACAAGATCGCCGGTGTCGATGACGCCGACGTAGCTGACATTGTCCTCGCTGTGCATCATGCTGTCGGATTCGACCACGACAAGCGGAGGCCAGAGGCCCGTGTAAGCGTACATCGCGAGCAGGATGCTCGCGACGAAGATGAGTGCGATGCCGGCATCACGTAGGAACAGCAGGGCTGGCGTGAGCTTCTTCTTGGTGTCCTGACTGCCCGTCTCGCTAGACACGACGCAGACAGCGAAGGATAGGTATAAAATGAATATGGTATTGCGCAATGACTGCCACGCCATCCCGACACCGTTTGGTGGAATCTTGAATACTCGAAACGCCATCCTATCTCAGGCTGGCGGTCTAGCGNNGGCCAAAGGCCCGTGTACGCGTACATCGCGAGCAGAATGCTTGCGACGAAGACGAGGGCGATGCCGGCATCTCGCAGGAACAGCAGGGCTGGCGCGAGCTTCTTCCTGGTGTCACGACCATCCGTCTCGCTAGACACAGCGCAGACAGCGAAGGATGGGTATAAAATGAATATGGTGTTGTGCCCTGGCTGCCACGCCGTCCTGACCGTGTCTGGTGGAATTCTTGAATACTCGAAACGCCCTCCCATCACAGGCCGGATGTCCAATATGCTGAAGGTCACCTTCGTATGCGTACACAACTCATGCAGGAGTCAGATGGCAGAAGCGTTCGCGAGGCAACTCGCATCTGATGTCCTCGAACCGGGTAGCGGCGGGACATCCTTGGCCGACGAAGTGGACCCGATTGCGGTTCTTGTGATGTCGGAGAAGGGCATAGACATGACCGGAGCAAGGCCGAAGTTGGCCACAGCGCAGATGCTCAGCACCTCAGACCTGATCGTGCACATGGGTTGCGGTTCAGAGGCGGTCTGCCCGTTCGTGCCAGGCGTACCGTCGGAGAGTTGGGGCGTTGACGACCCCAAAGGGGGTGACATCGATGCCTACAGGCGGGCCAGGGATGTAATCGAGGGCAAGGTCCGCGAGTTGGCGGGCAGGGCCCGGGCCGGGCGCGTGTCACCAGAGACAATAGAATTGAGATTGGAATGAGTTTGACCGAGATCGTACGCCGCTCCCGCTCAACCGCAGGTGCAGTTGGCTGCGGGGC
>DUKU01000078.1 GCA_013329135.1 Thermoplasmata archaeon | reverse complement strand
CCATGACCGACGTCGAGGACCTCAGATGGGGTCCAGAGGCACAGCCCAGAGATTCCTGGACCAGGTTCTCGAAGCAGGAGAGGAGGGGTGCGCAATCGGATGCTCCTCTGGTCCAGACCGTCAAGGTGGGCATGGACAAGCTCGACGACCTCCTGGACGACGTGGGCGAGCTGGTCATCGGCAGAAGCCGGCTGACGGACAAGGCCGGGACAGCAGACGACTACGAGCTGCAGGAGATATCCTCCCTCATAGACAACCTCACGTCGGAGATACAGTCGAAGGTTCTGAGCATCAGGATGATTCCCCTCGACGTCGTCATGAGCAGGTTCCCGAGGATGGTCAGGGACATATCGAAGGGCGAGGGCAAGGAGGTCGAGTTCGTCGTCGAAGGCGGCGGCATAGAACTGGACCGCACCGTCGTCGATAGGATAGCCGACCCCATCATGCACATCATAAGGAACTCGATCGATCACGGGATCGAGACCCCGGAGGAGCGCGAGAAGGCCGGGAAGAACCCGAAGGGGCTCATCAGGATAGTCGCCTCGAAGCAACAGGACCACGTGCTCATAGAGGTCACGGATGACGGCCGCGGGATAGATTTCGAAACGGTGAGGCATGCGGCCGTATCCAAGGGGCAGATGTCGAAGGAGAAGGCTGACTCCGCATCGGGCAGGGAGCTCCTGGACCTCCTCTTCAAGGCGGGCTTCTCGACGAAGACGGAAGTCACTGAGACCTCGGGGAGAGGGGTCGGCCTGGATGTGGTCAAGAAGGCCGTCGAGGACCTCGGTGGCTCCGTGATGGTCACCACATCCAAGGGGTCAGGCTCGACGATCTCTCTGTGGCTCCCGTTCACGCTCGCCATCATCGACGCGATGATGACCTCGGTCGCCGGGCAGATGTACGCCGTCCCGATGAGCGTCGTCGTGGAATCACACAAGTTCGAGCCCGCGGACGTCCGGCTCATCAGGAGTAGGGAGGTCGTCCAGCTGAGGGGCGAGGTCCTGCCGCTGCTGAGGATGCGCGGATTCTTCGGCGTGGACCTGACCGCAGATGATCAGGGCATCAACACGCTCATAGTTCAGAGCAGGGAGCGCAGGGCCGCACTGGCGGTGGACGACCTAGTGGGACACCAGCAGATAGTGGTCAAATCGTTCGACAGGCGCCTGAGGAGGGTCAGAGGCCTCTCAGGCGGCACCATCCTGGGCAGCGGGAAGATAGCGCAGATCCTGGATGTGGATTCGATATTGGGAGATTGAGGACATGAGGCCGAAGGACGAGAGCAAGGTTCTGGATATTGTCGGCGAGTTCGCCAACGTAGGCGCCGGGAACGCGGCCACTGCCCTCGGGGCCCTTCTGGACATAGAGATCGTCAACGAGGTCACTTCCTGCAATCTGCTCCCATTGTCCAAGGTCGCGGGCTGGCTCGGAGGAGCCGAACAGATCGTCGCGGGCGTGTACACGCAATTGTGCGGGGACCTGAGAGGCGGCGTCCTGGTCATCCTGTCAGGCGACTCGGCGACTACACTCCTCCACCACCTGACGAAGGAGAAGCCGAACCTCTCCAAGCTCACCGAGATACAGGTCTCCGCGCTGCGCGAGATAGGCAACATATGTCTCTGCTGGTACCTCGTCGCAGTGTCGAAGATGATCGACAGCGACCTCATACCCGCGCCCCCTGACGCCACCGTGGACTTGCTCGGCGCGGTCCTGGACCTCCCACTCGCGCACGTTGGTGTGAAGGTCGACACTGTGATCGCAGTCCACACGGTGTTCAAGAGCTTCCAGAAGGAATTCGACGGCTACTTCCTGCTCCTCCCAGAGGAGCAGATGCTCGATGTGATACTGGAGAAGATGGGAGACGGCAGATGAAGGAGCCTGAGCTCGTAGGGATCGCACAGATGGTTGTCACGAAGGCCCCCGAAAGGATATGCTGCATGGGCCTGGGCTCGTGCGTGGCCGTGTTCCTGTACGACCCGACGACAAAGGTCGGAGGCGTCGCTCACGTCCTCTTGCCGAGGGCGCCCCAGGGCACGAAGATGCTTACGAAGTACGCCAACACGGCCGTCGGGAAGCTCCTGTCCGAGGTGCTCGTCAAGGGCGCGAGAAAGGAGCATCTCAGGGCGAAGCTCGTGGGCGGTGCCCAGATGTTCCCCAATCTGAGCATCTCGGTGAGCGACATCGGGAAGGAGAACTGCGACGAGGCGAAGAAGGCCCTGAGACAGCTGGGCATCAGGCTCGCCGGCGAAGATATCCACGGGACGCGGGGCCGGTCGGCCACTTTCGACCTTGAGACGGGACGCGTGTCGATAACCACCGCATTCTCCGACAGCCGGGTCATATGAGAGAGTACGCAATCCTTTTGTAGGGGGAACGTCGTGGTTACATCTGCCAGGAGAAGGCGGATGGCTGACGGTAGGCCCGTTCTTCGAACGGGCCGGCTGAGGAAAGTCCCCTCTCCAAGAGAAGGTGGGCCGCCAGAGCGGCAGGGCGAGAGTCCTGGCAAGGGCACAGAAACGGCACAGCCTCGGGATAACGTGATGATTCCCCTGGGGATGAAGTCTCCCGAGGATATGGTGAAACGGCGACACCCCACCGGAGCAAGCTCAAACGGCCGAACGATCTCTCATCGACGGCGGGTAGAGCGCATTAGTCGGATGTCATCACCGTCGCAAGACGGGAACAGAAAGGGGCTTATGTCCTTCACCTGGCTCTTATACCTATTTAAAGGGTATAGGACATAATTCTACTACTGTCCTTCAGCTCACAGCCAAGTGAGAAAAGGCAATAGGGGAGGAAAGGCGATACCTAGCAGAGAGGAATGGCAGTTTTCATTGAGCTCCGTACTTTGGCCGGTCTTATCCTTTTGTTGATCATATTCGGCCTCGCTGTCTATTGGATAATCAAAGCTCTTGTCCGGAATAAGAAGAAGTCTTCTCTCCGGAGAAGAAAGGAGTCTGTTGTCCGGGAAAGGAAGGAGACTCTTTTCCGGAAAAGGAAGAATGCTCTTGCTCGGAAGAAGAAGGAGGCTCTTATCCGGAAGAAGAAGGAAAGGGCGTAGCTTTCGTCGTTGAGAAACGGCCATAGGGACGGAACACCCATCATTAAGTCATTGAAGAGCGATTCGACAATGGAGTGACTGGAGGCCTAGACCTGCAAACCAAGGCTGATTGTACACAAGACACGAATGTTTGTTTCATTGTGGGGTTGCTGGTCTTGGGACTGGGAATCATGCCTCTTGTTAACGGCCTTTATGGATACTATGTCTTCGTGCCTGCAATTGAAGAACCGGGCGATGCCGTCAACGAAGCGGCAGAAGAGATGGGACTGGATGACATCCCAGTTGTCTCGACCGATCGCATTGCTCTATCTTTCACAATCATGATTCTGGCAGGCAGTTGCATGATAGTCGTCGGAGCGGCGCTACTGTCGATTGCATTGTTGAGGAAGAGGAGAAGCGTTGAGAAGAGGCCATAGGGGCGGAAGAACCGCCTTCATAAGCACACGGGCTAGAACGGACGAATAGGTGCCGGCTCATTCGTGCTCTGCCCGGATAGCGCATGAATCACCCTCAGACATGCGGGCTTCCAAGGGGCTTATGTC
>DUKU01000159.1 GCA_013329135.1 Thermoplasmata archaeon | reverse complement strand
GACAAGATGCTCGTGGACAGCATGGGTGACATCGTCATCACGAACGACGGTGCGACCATCCTGAAGGAACTGGATATTGAACACCCCGCGGCCAAGATGGTCGTGGAGATCTCGAAGACGCAGGACAACGAGTGCGGCGACGGGACGACCTCGGCGGTCGTCATCGCTGGCGGGCTCCTGAAGAAGTCAGAGTCGCTCATCGAGCAGAACGTGCACCCGACCGTCATATCGAACGGTTTCAGGCTCGCGGCCGCGGAGGCCGTGAAGATACTGAAGTCCATCGGAATCGAGGTCAGCCCGACCGACAAGAAGTCCCTGAGGAAGGTCGCTATGACCGCCATGACTGGGAAGAGCGTCGGTGGGGAGCGCGACCTGCTCGCGGACATCGCAGTCGATGCGATATCAGCTATATCCGAGAAGCTTGATGGCAAGTACACCGCGGACATCGACAACGTGCAGGTAGAGAAGAAGCACGGCGGCTCCGTCGCGGACACGAAGCTCATCAAGGGTATCATACTGGACAAGGAGCGCACACACCCGAGGATGCCCACGCTGGTCAAGGGCGCCAAGATCGCGCTCATCGACTCGGCCATCGAGATCAAGAAGACCGAGGTCGAGGCGAAGATCCAGATCAAGGACCCGATGCAGATGCAGAAGTTCCTGGACGAGGAGGAGAGGACCATCAGGAGCATGGTCGACAAGGTCAAGAAGTCCGGCGCGAACGTCGTCATATGCGAGAAGGGCATAGACGATATGGCCCAGCACTACCTCGCCAAGGACGGCATATACGCCGTGCGCAGGGTCAAGAGGTCGGACATGGAGAAGCTGGCCAAGGCGACCAGCGGGAAGATCATCACGAACCTTGACGACCTGAGCGCGTCCGAGCTGGGCGCGGCTGAGGCGGTCGAGGAGCGCAAGATCTCCGACTCCGACATGACATTCGTCACGGGCTGCAAGAACCCGAAGGCCGTGAGCATCCTGGTAAGGGGCGGCACGGAGCACGTCGTGGACGAGGTCGAGAGGGCCCTGCACGACGCCCTGAAGGTCGTCGCTGTCGCGGTCGAGGACGGCGTCGTCGTCCCCGGCGGAGGCGCGCCAGAGATGGAGGTCTCCTTGAGGCTCAGGGACTACGGACAGTCCGTTGGCGGCAGGGAACAGCTCGCGATCGAGGCTTTCGCCGAGGCGCTGGAGATCATTCCGTGGACACTCGCGGAGAACGCGGGCATGGACATGATCGATGTGCTCATCGAGCTCAAGAACGCCCACACGAAGAAGGCGGGAAGGACCTTCGGCGTGAGCGTGCTGGAGAACAGGGTCTCTGACATGCTCGCGCAGAACGTCATCGAGCCCCTCAGGGTGAAGACCCAGGCGATCCAGTCCGCGACCGAGGTCGCGTCGATGATCCTGAGGATCGACGACGTCATCGCCGCGAGGAAGCTATCGCCATCCGAGAAGATGCCCCCGGGCGGGGGCGGGATGGGCGGCATGGGCGGAATGCCCGGCATGATGTGAGCCCCAAACCCTTCTTTTCAATCTTTTCCAGGAGGCGCAGGTGCGCCTCCGAAACACCATTTTCTTTTCGAGGCGATTGCACAGCAATTGCGGTGTGCAGGGAGCCGACTTTGAAACGGGATGTCTGACATTTGTCTATCAGGGCCTTTTTTTGCACCAGGACATGGGCCTTTTCAACCGCCATTGACAATGCTTGATACATGGCCTGCAAACCCGGACGAATGGGCCAGACTAACTCCCAGTATCTTACTCCCCAGCTCCCCGCTACCCCGGTCTATGACGCCGGACCGCAGCTCCCGGCAGGCGCGCTGTCAGGCCGGAATCCGCCCATGAACCACATGCGGTGCGGGAGGTTATTGGTCAGCAGGACGTCTTGATGCCATGGCGCCCTTTCCGTCAGAACTGCGGTCGTCATTGTCATCTCTGAGGGGGGAGTAGCCCTCCATTTTGCATATCCCGTCTTCGGGCACGGGATGCACGTGTGTCCGCTGCAAGGGTTGAGCTAGTAAGCGCGGCCGCGTATGTCTGGTATGTCGCCGATTCCGTGCCATTATCGGGCGGATCGACGCAATACTAGAACGGGTTGAAGTCAACGTCTGCATCCGTGTTCAGCAGTCTTGCTGACTGCATCCCACTCCGTACGGAGTCTCCGCTCGCTCCGTCGATACCACCTGGAGGCAACAAGAATCCCGCAGACTGAACCTGCAAATACATAGCACAAGAAGAGGAAGAAGGTCGCATCTTTGTTGACTGCATCATCCAGTAGCCAAGTCGATGCAGAAGTGGCCGACGCGGCTACGGCAGCCGCTGTTGACAAACCGACCATGAGTGTCCCGCCAATCGTCCTCACGAAGTACTCGGGGTGGTGCCTCAGGATGTGATTTCGGAGACCGACGCCCATGAAGCCGAAGTCCGCATCGCAGATAGGGCAGAGTATGCCAACCCCGTTCAGGTAGTCCTGAACATATCCGAAGCGGCCGTTGTCGAGGTTCCAGCAAGCACCGTTAAGTGCCGACAATGGCAAAATGCTCTCCAGCTTGTGCCGGATGCCGATCGCATACTCTAACTGAGCGACGTCACGCCTTATCGGGGTCAGGAAACGGCCGTGAAATTGCCTTCCCGATGTCGCGCTCTTAACCGTTACAGGATTCTCGATCAGTATCTTCAGCTTCCTCCCCTTTCCGTCGGCTTCGTGATAGTGCAGGTAGAGGTAATGGATTCCCCTATCATTCCTGTCGACCGCTTCCATCCGGACACCACAAATCGAATCGTACGGGACCGAGAAGGCCCCTGGTCTCGTTGCCAGGAACTGTGCGGATGCATGTACGTACCACATCTTATCATGGCATGCACGCGATTCCGCCCAGGCCCTCGCCTTCCCTATGTATATGAATACTAATCGTCTGTCGGTCATGAGGATGTCATAGGTCTTCCCCAGCCACGGCCCCAATTGCGAGCTTGGGATTAGATCTTGAATCTCTTCCCCCACGTGACGCACCCCTCTTGTCGTTCCCGTTAATGCGTTGTTGGATATATCCCTTTCATCAGGGATTCCAATAGACTGTCCAGATTGCCAGGAGAACGGGAACAGGAGTGAGGTGTCCGTGCATCTGTTTGCTTATCCCTCTGATAATCACACATATGTCGAAGGAAGGGCGGTCAATTCGGCTGAGTTGGTTCGTCAGGACTGTCCCCCGGCATCGTATCCGCTACTCATCCCCTACGGCAATGCTGGCGAAGACGTGTCTTCGGATTCTGGACTACAGACAGCCCTGCTTCTTCAGATCCCAGATACCCGTCACGAGAGCGTAAGCGAACCAGGCTGCTCCTGCCCATCCATTCTGTGAGTGATTCCGAACGCATGCGAGTACGTCGACTGGTGCTACATACTCTGACGGATGGTCTGTGGGACACAGTTCGTGGCTAGTCAGAGTTATGCAGTCTCGCACAGATGTCACGTGCCGGCTACTGGGAGGCAGACCGGAGTGTCCAGAATCAAATCATTCGCCAGATCGCTCAGGAGAACACTGTAGGCTGTGTCCAGAGACAATGAACACAGAATTGTGTCCAATGGTTCAGGTCTCCCCCAG
>DUKU01000112.1:26304-27610 GCA_013329135.1 Thermoplasmata archaeon | reverse complement strand
GCGGTCTGGAAGTGCCCTCGAGGGAAGCGCAGGTCGCACACGGACATCTTGACGGCGTTCCTGACGCCCCTCCGCCTCGCGACCTCGAGCATGTGGTCGCTGATGTCCACGCCGACGGCTTCGAGCCCCATCTCCTGAAGGTGCAGGGATACCCGTCCAGGGCCCAGTCCCATGTCGAGGACCCTGCCCTTGGCCAGGCCTAGCGCCTCAGTCTCGCAGTGAGGGAACGAGTCGACCGTCGAGATGTACGAGTCCAGGTCCTCCTCATCGACATATCCGTCGTCGCGCTCGATGAAGAGTGGATCGCGCGATCCGGTCAGCCAATCGCTTATCGCCGCGCCGAAGAGGTCCATGGGGACACCATGACCTGCGGGCAGAAGAACGTTACCCGAGGGAATCCAACGCCTCGAGGACGCCATCTAGGGACTCCACCCTAAGGTCCGCCTCGCTCGCGGGCGCGGTCGCGTGGCTCATGACCTGCACCGCGTGCATCCCGAGCCTCTTCGCGGCGGCGATGTCCTTCTCGGGATCGTCACCAACATGTGCCGCCGCCTTCGGGAGCGTCTTGAGCTGCTCCAGGGTCACCTTGAACGCCGCCTCCGCGGGCTTCCTGACCATGATCTCGTTCGAGAAAGTCGTGACCTGGAAGTGTTCGAGGATGCCCATGCGGCCCATGAGGGTCCTGAGGGTGGAGCCCGGGGTCTTGCCCGTGTTGGATATGAGCCCCAGCTTGTACCCCTTCTCTCTCGCGGCCTTCAGGACGTCCTTCGCCCCTGGCAGCAGCTCTGGAGGGTGGTCGAGGATGCTCTCGGCGTAGATCCGCTCCACCTCGGAGATGTCCTCGTTGGTCATCTTCCCCGGCAGGCGGCACTCGACGCAGCTGAGCATGAACAGCACATGGTCCCTCACTGGCATGTCCCTGGCCTTGTCCCACGCGAGCTCGAGGAAGGTCCCGGTCTTCATGTACGCCTCCTCGATCTCGTCGATGTCGTGCGGGCGGCCTATGCGCTCTAGCAGGTCGGCTATCCCGTGTATCCTGAGAGAACCGACCCTCTCCGAGCCGCCAGGGACCTCCTTGATGAGGGTGTCCCAGAGGTCGAACGTTACCGCGATTACCTTCCTCATCGTCTGCGTCCCACCGTAGGAAGAGGTCCGTAATGAATACTGGGCTGGAGGGGCCTCCGGACGCCTGCCGGTGCCCTCTTGACAAGGCTTATATACCACATCGTGATTAGACGGGTCCAGAGAATGGTTTGACGGCCATAGTGGCGGGGGCACACCCCGGCTCCTTTCCAACCCCCCCCCC
>DUKU01000112.1:20996-26215 GCA_013329135.1 Thermoplasmata archaeon | reverse complement strand
TCCGAACCCAGAAGTTAAGCCCGCCTACGTTCTCCGTGGTACTGAGGTGCGCGAGCCCTCGGGAAGCCTAAGGCCCTTGCGGCCTCTCGGGCATAACGGCTAGGTGCGCTAGTCCTGTACCTTCGGGTACAGGGTGAACCGCACCGCTTGAACCCGTTATGCCCGTGGAACGCCGTCAGCCACTCTCTTTGTCCCTTTCATTCTCTGACCCGTGTCGCTATCCACGAGGAAGATTTTATAAGAACACAGGATGCTTGACGAGCTGGAGCGCGACCCCTTGGCCTTGACGGAGGAGGAGAAATTCACACTTCTGGCGGTCCTCGCCGTGCTCATGATACTGGTCCTGTATTTCGAGTTCAGGATCATGAGGGGCAAGGCGAAGTCGGTCCGCAAGATCAATGCCAGGAAGGACGAGACGTACAATGCCATCCTAACCTGCAATTCAGTGATCAACATCCTCGAGCGTCAGGGCTCGGACGTCTCTGACGCGAGGGCTATGGTGGCCAAGGCCAAGTCGCTCATGCATCGTGGTGAGCACGAGGACGCGATCGAGCTTTGCGAGAAGGCGCGTGAGGAGATGACCAAGATGCGCACGCAGGCCAAGACGCCGGTCCGGAGGACCAGGGTCGAGAAGGACAGCCTCGAATCGATCGCCGACGAGATCGTCTCCGAGCCCAGGACCATGTCCCGCGAGGACTCGTACAGGGGTGCGAAGCTGGAGGTCCAGGGAGGGCCGAACTACCTGGTCGCGAAGTTCGAGATCAACACCGCGAAGGAGGAGATAGCCGCGGCGACCGCGTCCGGCCAGGATGCATCGGAGGCCTCCGCGACCCTGAGGAAAGCTCAGACCGAGTTCGATTCTGGGAACTACGCCAAGGCCCTCTCACTCGCGGTGAAAGCGAAGAAGGCCGCGTCCCCGCAGGGCGCGGACGAGGCGATACCTCTCAAGAGGGTCCAGAAGGCCGAGCGTCCGTCCGAGGAGATCGACGGAGAGGCCGAGGATGTCGTGGACGTCTGCTCGAACTGCGGCTCCGAGATAGATTCCGAGGACATGTTCTGCGGCTCATGCGGCACCAAGCGCGCGAAGGAACGCTTCTGCCCGTCGTGCGGCCGCGCCGCGTCCGAGGACGACAGGTTCTGCCGGAAGTGCGGCTCCAAGGTCCCGTGAACAGGCTCATCTGTCACGGTACTTGTTCTTGATTATGAGCGCGGCGAGCGCGCCCGCCCCGAAGCCGTTGTCTATGTTGACGACGCCTATGCCGCTCGAGCAGCTGGATAGCATCCCTAGCAGGGCGGCCATGCCCCCGAAGCTGGCACCGTAGCCGACGCTCGTGGGCACCGCGACGACCGGCTTGTCGGTCAGGCCCGCGACCACGCTCGGCAGCGCACCCTCCATCCCTGCTATGACTATGATGACATCCGCGGATTCGAACTGTTTCAGGTTGGATGTGAGTCTGTGTACTCCCGCGACGCCGACATCGTACAACCTGTCCGCATCGCATCCGAGTATGTCACACGTGACGGCTGCCTCCTCGGCGATCGGTATATCAGATGTGCCCGCCGTGACCACGAGCACCTTGCCGTGCCTCTCCCTCTCCTCGGCGCCGACAGTCGCGATCCTCGCCTCGGGGTACCATCGGACATCCTCGCCCAGCTCCACACGCAGCATCTCATGAGTGGTATGGGCGACGCGGGTGAACACCGCCTCGCCCTTCCTGGCCAGGGTCCTGCGCGCGATCTCGACGATCTGCGCGTCCGTCTTCCCCGGGGAATATATCACCTCGGGTATGCCCCTCCTGAGCTCTCGGTGGTGGTCCAGTTTGGCGAATTCCAGGTCCTCGTATGGCATGCACTTGAGCTGCTCCAGCGCCTCGACGACCGTCAGCTCTCCCTTCGCCAGGGCGGAGAGCGTCCTTTCCATCCTCTCTCTGTTCATCTCCCGAGCACCTCGTCCATGCTGCCGCTCCTGTAGCCTTCCAGGTCGACCGTGACGTATGTGAACCCCAGACTCTTCAGTCTTCTGACGGTCTCGTCACCGACGCTCGGCTGGAGGAGCCTGCGCACCTGGTCCTTCGAGACCTCGATCCTGGCTGTGCCCCCATGCGTCCTGACCCGGACCTGTCGGAAGCCTCTCCTTGCGAGCTGCTCCTCCGCCTTCTCGATCCTCCTGAGAAGCTCGACGGTCAGCGGGTCCCCGTAAGGCACCCTGGTGGCCAGGCATGGGCTCGGGTCCTTCCCGTGCGTCGGCAGACGCAGCCTCTTGGATATCCTCACGACATCTTCCTTGGTCAGCCCCGCCTCCACCAGGGGGCTCCTGACGCCTAGCTCCTCCTTCGCCCTCGAGCCCGGTCTGTACGCCTTCTCGTCGTCCGAGTTGGAACCGTCTAACACGTGTTCGAGAGAGAGGTCATCGGCGACCCTCCGAACCTCCTTGAAGCCGATGAGCTTGCACATGTAGCATCTGTCTGGAGGGTTCCGGTTGAATGCAGGATTGTCGAGAGGGTCCGATCTCACAACGATGTGCTTGATCCCCAATGTCTTCGCGAGGGTCTTGGCATCCTTCAGCTCGCTCCGAGTGAACAGAGGTGAATCGATGGTGACAGCCACCGCGCGCTCTCCGAGCTCGTCTCTGGCCACTCTCGCCACCAGGGTCGAGTCGGAGCCTCCCGAGAACGCCACGGCTGCAGATCCAGTCGAGCGGATGATGGAACGCAGCTTCTCGAGCTTCGGGTCGGTCGCAGCCATGTGACACTTGTGAACAGCCAGCGTTTATTTCTAGTTTGGCTGGGGCTGGGCCCAGCCTGTCCGCCGGTGCTCGCCACACCCTGTTGCTCAATGGACCAGCGTGTACGACTGTTCCCTGGCGAATCCTTGGAGATAGTGCGGCCCGAGTGCTCCTTTGCCGGAGTTCCCGCTCGCCTTCCATCCGACGAAGGACTGCGCGCCAGGCCATGCACCCGTCGTCGCTCCTCCCGGCCTGTTCGCGTAGCAGACGCCGAACTCTATCCTGTTGAAGAACCTCTCGATCTCGCTGGGGTCCTCGGAGTATATTCCCGATGTGAGCCCATAGTCGGTGTCGTTCGCCAGTGCGAGTGCCTCGTCCAGGCCGTCGACCTCGGCGAGTGCGAGGACCGGCAGGAAGAGTTCCTGCTTGAACAGGGCGTGGTCGCATGGGAGACCTCCGATGACAGTCGGCTGCACGTAGTGACCGTTGGCGCAATCCCCGGCCGTTATGACGCGCCCTCCCGCGAGCACCTTCCCTCCAGACTCCTTCGCGGCCGAGACCCACTGTTCGAAGGTCCTCTTGGCGACATCGTCTATCACAGGCCCGACGAACACGCCGTCCTTGACAGGGTCCCCGACCACGAGCTCCTTCGTCCTCCGGACCAGCGCGTCCGTGAACTTGCTTGCCACGGACCGTTCGACGTACACCCTCGACGTGGCGCTGCACTTCTGCCCCTGGAACCCGAAAGCCGCGTTGACCACTCCACTGACCGCCTTGTCCAGGTCGGCCTTCGCGGTGACGATGCACGGGTTCTTGCTCCCGGTCTCGATTATGCTCGGTTTGGGATATGGCTGCTCGTTCATGAACCGCTTCACCAGCCCCTTGCCGACGTCCATCGATCCTACGAACGCCAGACCTGCGACCTTCGGGTTCCCGGCGATCTCGTCCCCGAAGACTCTCCCCGAACCGGTCACGAAGTTGACGACCCCGGGAGGAACCCCGGCCTCCCTGTATACCTCGTACAGCTTCAGCCCTGTCAAGGGTGCCGCGCTCGTGGGCTTGTACACGACTGTGTTGCCCATCATGAGCGCGCCCGCGCACATGTTGTTGGAGAGCGCAAACGGGAAGTTGAATGGCGATATGCAGCACCATGGGCCGTAGGGTTTGAGGACGCTCATACACCGCTCGTTCGCGACGGGGGATTTCATGACCTTCACGAATCCCCTCTCGCGCTCGAGCTGGTCGCAGTAGTAGTCCAGCCAGTCGACGACCTCAAATATCTCGGCGAGGGCCTCGGCCTTGCCCTTGCCGACCTCATGATACGTGTAGGCCGATAGTTCGAAGACCCTGTCCTCGATGATCCTGGCCGCCTTCCTGAATATCCTTGTGCGGCTGGAGTAACTCGTGTCGCGCCACTCGCAGAACGCCTTCGCGGCTGCATCAACGGCGTCGCGGAAGTCCTTGCTGGCCGCCTTCTGGAACCTGCCCACGATAACCCGTTCATCGACCGGGCTACGGACCTCGAACTCACCTGATCCGGAGAGCACCTCGGCGCCCCCTATGTGCATAGGGTGGGGGTCCCCGAGCTCTCTTCTCACGTCCGCGACGGCCTTCTTGAACTTCCGCGTGGCGGATTCGTCCGAAGCGATTGTGACGTACGTCCTCTTGGGCCCTGCGTTCGTCAGTCTAGTTTCGTCATTTCTCAGTTGGAGCAATGTCATGTCCATGGTATCATGCCGTTATGCTTGATTAAGCATATCGGGCATGCGGCCCACGTTAATGAACCTTTCCGATGTGAGAAACTGCGATGAACGTAGGCCGGGACGCGGGCGGTCGACACCGAAGTCCTTGCGTTGCGCGTGGAAGTCCGGTAGGCTGGTCTTCGCGTGGACCGACGGGCAGCTTCGATGTGCAAGGAATCGGCTTCCTGGACGCCAGCTCGAAGGGCGGGGGAACATTATATATAGCGACCGGCTAGCTAGATGAGCTGGGCTGGGCTTTCGGAGGAAATCGATGGCCGAGGAGAACGTCATATACATCGGAAAGAAGGCAACGATGAACTACGTCCTCGCGGTCGTGTCCCAGATAAACAACGGATGCAACGATGTGTGCATCAAGGCCAGGGGCAGGGCCATCAGCAGGGCGGTAGACGTCGCGGAGATCGTTCGGCACAGGTTCGTCAAGGACCTCGGGTACAAGGACGTCAAGATCGAGACCGAGGTCTTGCCAGGCGAACACGGCGAGACTGCCAATGTCTCCTCGATAGAGATCTACATGGAACGGTAGGGCGCGTTGCCCGGTCGCGGTCGGATTTGCATCGGATGGGGCCAGTGGTCACGCTAGACCATCCGTCGGTTTTATCATCGGATAACATAATCGGCCAGGGGAGCCTAGGGAACCAGGGTGACACCTTGATACTGGTCAAGCTCGGAGGCAGCGTCATCACGGACAAATCGCGCCTCCGGACATTCAGGAAGGATGCATGCGAGCGGCT
>DUKU01000112.1:8215-20828 GCA_013329135.1 Thermoplasmata archaeon | reverse complement strand
TTCGGACACATCATGGCCAAGAAGCACGAGCTCCACAAGGGTTTCAAGAGGATGTCCCAGCTGGAACATGTAGCCGGAGTCCAGAGGGACGTGCGGGAGCTGAACCTCAGGGTCCTGGAGGCTCTCATCGACAACGGAGTGAGCGCGGTATCGGTGGCGCCCGCAGCCTCGTCGACCTTCCGAGGAGGCGCCGTCACATCGTTCTGCGAGGAGGCGTTCTCGTCGTTGATGGAGCTTCACCTCACGCCCGTGACCTTCGGCGATGTCGTGCCCGACGAGTCGATGGGCTTCTCGATATGCTCGGGCGACCTCATGATGCTGGAACTGGCGAAGGCGTTCAGGCCACGCATCGCCGTGTTCTGCGCCGATGTGGATGGTGTGTTCGACAAAGACCCCAAGCTCCACGGGAACGCCGAGCTGATGCGCGAGGTCGATTCGACTGTTCTCGCCAGATTCTCCGGGCGCTCGGTGAACGCCGATGTCACGGGCAGCATGAGGGGCAAGCTGGAGCGCATGCTGGCCATATCCTCGCACTGCGAAAAGTGTATGATAGTGAACGGCAATGTGCGTGGCAGGCTGGAGAGCGCGGTCAGGGGCAGGAAGGTCGTCTCTACAGCGGTCGTGTCCAGGTAGGTGTCCACTCATGGCAGGCGATGGCGAAAGGCGGCTCATTGAGGTGCGGAAGAGCGACCACATCGAGATCTGCGCGAAGGAGGACCTCGGGGTGGGATACTCCTACTGGGACGATATCAAGCTCGTGCACAACGCGCTCCCCGAGGTCGACTTCGACGACATCGACACATCCGCGACGCTCTTCGGCAGGAAGCT
Source organism: Thermoplasmata archaeon (assembly GCA_013329135.1). Lineage (GTDB taxonomy): Archaea > Thermoplasmatota > Thermoplasmata > UBA10834 > UBA10834 > UBA9653 > UBA9653 sp9653u. The sequence continues at coordinate 20,000 of DUKU01000112.1, read as the reverse complement.
CGGAGCCCCGATCGTCATATCGGCCATCACCGGGGGCTACGGCAAGGCTGAGGAGATCAACAGGACGCTCGCGTCGGTCGCCGAGCGTTACGGCCTCGGCATGGGCGTGGGCAGCCAGAGGGCGGCGCTCGAGAACCCGGAGCTCGCATGCACTTACTCGGTCATCAAGGAGTTCGAGATACCACTGAGGATAGGGAACCTGGGCGTCCCGCAGCTCGTCAAGCAAGGCCTGAGGGCGCCGCTCACCATCGATGAGGGCAGGGCGGCCATGGAGATGGTCGACGCCCATGTGCTCGCAATCCACTTGAATTACCTCCAGGAGGTCGTCCAGCCCGAAGGCGATACCAACACCAAGGGCGGCCTCAAGGCCATCGAGCGGTTCGCGTCGTCCCTGCCCATCATGGCGAAGGAGACGGGCGCTGGCATCTCCAGGTCCGTCGCGACCAGGCTCAAGAGGGCCGGCGTGAAGGGGATAGATGTGGGCGGCCTGGGGGGCACGAGCTTCTCTGCCGTGGAATACTACAGGGCCAGGTCCGCGGGCGACATGACCCGGGCGAACCTCGGCGAGACATTCTGGGACTGGGGCATACCGACGCCCGTGTCCGTGGTACTCTCCTCTGTCGGGCTCCCGGTCGTGGCCACGGGCGGTGTCAGGTCGGGCCTCGACGTGGCCCGCGCCGTTTCGGTGGGCGCATCAGCGGCGGGGCTTGCTGGTCGTCTGTTGCCGGCTGCGCTCGAGGGAGAGGATGCCCTCACGGCCGAGATCGATACTATCATCCAGGAGCTCAAGGCTGCCATGTTCCTCGTGGGCGCGAAGGACATGGAGGCGTTGGGCGCGGCCAATGCCCTTGTGACCGGCAGGTCTAGGGAATGGCTCGATAATGTCATGGAGTGAGCCCGATGGGATTCCCTGAGGACTACAAGGACAGAGTCAAGCACATCAACGAGCGGCTCATAGGCAGCCTCGAAGTGATGGAGGAGAAGAAGCTCAAGGCCGCCATGGTCCACTATCCCGCGGCCGGTGGCAAGCGCCTCAGGCCCCTGCTCGCCACAATCGTCTCCGAGGCGGTCGGAGGCAAGGCGGACGCTGCGATCCCGTTCGGTGTCGCGCTCGAGATGGTCCACAACTTCACGCTCGTCCACGACGATGTCATGGATGAGGACGATACAAGGAGAGGCCTCAAGACCGTGCATTCGTTGTACGGCATCCCCGAGGCGATACTCGCGGGGGACGCCATGTTCGCGCGCGCGTTCGAGATAGTGCTCGAGTCGGATGCACCGGCCTCGGACTTGGTCGAGCTGACCGACATACTCGCGCGCTCGGTGCGCCTGCTGGCCGAGGGCCAGCAGATGGACATGGACTTCGAGGCCAGGAAGGACGTGTCGTCCGAGGAGTACCTCAAGATGATCGAGCGCAAGACCGCGGTCCTGTACTCCGCCGCCGCCCAGGGCGGCGCCATCGTCGGCGGGGGCTCGGAGGCGCAGCAGGAGTCGCTGTTCGAGTATGGCAGGCTCATGGGCCTCGGGTTCCAGATATGGGACGACGTGCTGGACCTGCGCTCGGACCAGCAGACCTTCGGGAAGCCGGTCCTGAACGACATAAGGAACGGCAAGAAGACGCTCATAGCCGTGCACGCGCTCGAGAACCTCAAGGGGAAGAAGCGTGAGGAGTTCCTGGTGGTCCTCGGGAAGAAGACCGCGTCGGAGAAGGAACTCCTGAAGGCGAAGGGCATCCTCGAAGACGTCGGCTCGATAGACCATGCGAGCAGGATATCCATGGGGTACGTGGCCAAGGCCAAGGACAGGCTCGGTGTGCTCAAGGACTCCGTCCACAAGGACGCCCTCAAGGCGTTCGCGGACTACATGATCGCGCGCAAGACCTAGGTCACGCCGACCCTGGTCAGCTTGAAGTCGGCCCTTCTGCCCTCTTCCAGGTGCCTGTGCTTCATTATGACCGCGCGCCTGGTGCTGGCCCCGACCTTGTCCAGTCTTATGATGGCCTTGGCGTTGTGGAGTAGCACATGTCCTCCGAGCGGCTCGAGAGTCCCCTTCTCTATATCGGTGTAGACCTGGGACGTGAGCAGTATCGGCATCCCCTTGTTCCTGGCGACTCCGAGGAGCTTCGTGAGCTGCGTGCTCAGGGATTTCCTCGTGCCCTTCTCCTCGTCGTTCCTGGTGAGTCTGTAGTGTATCGTGGCCGAGTCGAGTATGATGACACCGACCTCGAGCGAGCTCTCCGCGAGCCTGACCGCCTTGTCGACGATCTTCTCCTGGTCGTCGAAGTTGTGCGGCTCGAAGAAGAGGATGTTCTTCATGACCTCCTCGTACTCCTCGCCCGCGATCTGCTTCAGCCTCTCGAGGGACACGCCCTCTGTATCGATGTATATGACCTTCTTGCCCTGGGACGCGACGTTCCTCGCGACCTGGAGGCAGACGTTGGTCTTGCCCGTGCCCGCCTCGCCGAACAGGAGCGTGATCGCCCCGCCCTCGAGTCCCCCCTCGAGCAGCCCGTCCAGACCCGCGGAGCCTATGGCCACATACGACACATGCCGCCATCGGGCTGGGTGATGATAAGCGTTGCTGATGCATGGAGTGACTGCGCGCATCTGGGCCGAGCGGGGTCATCCCTCAGGCAATCTTAATACCGCCGAGCGCTTTCCATCCGCCGTGGCTGTCCACAGGGTAGGCGCTGAGGCCAGGCTCGACTCCTCAGAGTGGATGGGGCGCGAGGTCGTGCTCAAACAACGGGTCGTGAAGGGCTACAGGCATCCGTCACTGGACAGGTCTCTCCAGACCTTCAGGATAAAGAACGAGGTCAGGCTGATGTTCGAGGCCAGAAGGGCTGGCATCGCAGTCCCCATCATATACTCGGTCGACTACGCGAACAACAGGATCGTGATGGAGGAGGTCAAGGGCGTTAGGGTCAAGGATGCGCTCAACGAGCTCCCCGAGCCGAAGGCAAGGGCGGTCTGCGCGAAGATAGGCGAGATCGCCGCTCGACTGCACGCGAACGATATCGTCCACGGCGACCTCACGACCAGCAACATGCTCCTCGAGGGCGAGAGGATCGTGCTCATAGATTTCTCATTGGGCTCCAAGACCTCCGAGCTGGAAGACAAAGGGGTCGACATGCATCTCCTCGAGGAGGCGTTCCACTCGGCACACCATCAGATGAGCGGGCTCTACGAGGTCGTGAAGGACGCGTATGTCAGGACCGATCCACACGGAGAGCAGGTCCTGAAGAAGGTCAAGGAGATAGAGAAGAGGGGGCGTTACACACGAAAGGAATAGCCTTCGCCACGAGCAACGACGGCAAGTTCAGAGAGATCTCCGAGCAGATGAGGGCACACGGATACGAGGTCGAGCACATCAAGACCAAGTACCCCGAGATCCAGGCCGAAACGCTCGAGGACACCATCGTTCCAGGGTTGCAGTGGTTGATCGAGAGGTACGACCGGCCCCTGTTCATAGACGATTCAGGCTTGTTCGTCGACGCACTGAAGGGGTTCCCCGGAGTGTACTCTTCGTACGTCTTCAAGACCGTCGGATGCGACGGCATCCTCAGGCTCATGCGCGGGACCGAGGATAGGACTGCACGGTTCGAATGTTGCATAGGATACATGGCGCCAGGGGGAGAACCGGTCATCGCGAAAGGCGTCGCGCACGGGACCATATCGCACGAGATGGCTGGTTCAGGCGGGTTCGGCTACGACCCGATATTCGTTCCCGAGGGGCACACGCGCACGTACGCGCAGATAGGCGTGGTCGAGAAGAACACGATGTCCCACAGGGGCAGGGCGGTGGCCAAGTTCCTGGAGGAACTCCCACGGCTCGTGCGGACCTGAGCGAAGCATTTTATCCGGGTCCGGCATAATCGGGTAGAGCGGACCGTCCAGCAACGGGGTAGTGGTTTAGCTTGGTATGATTCGTGCTTTGGGAGCATGAGGTCGTCGGTTCAAATCCGACCTACCCCACCTCACCTCCCGCCTGTGGCGGAGGTCCCTTCTTCGCATCACGTCTCCTAATCCACATGAATGCCGCAACGGCCGCGATTGCGGCAACTACGGGGACGACGACGGCAAGGGCGAGTATCATCATCGTATTGCCGTCCCCGAGGAGCCCGTCGTCGGTGTCGCCGGGTTCGTATGACTGCAGGGTCCAGACGACCTCACCGTCCGAGTGAGTGGTGGTAATCTTGGCGTCTGCCAAGAAGTCCGGACAATACCACTTGGTCGTGTTGAATCCATCAGTGACGTACTGGATCTTGACACAGTCGTGCACTCCGGCAGGCACTGTCAGTGTCTCCGAACCGAGGTAATTGTATGTAATTGCCATCTGTAGGTCCCACACTTCTTCGAACGGGGTCGTCCCACTGACTCCCTGCACCTCTGAGTGCGTGGTGTATTCGACGTCCCAACTTGTCCCTGCCCCGAGGTCGGACCACTGCTCTACGAGGTCGAATCCAGATGGGGTCGACACGAAGTTGTCGTAGTCCGTGTCGTTGTGTTCGTAGTGGTAGATGACCTGGTACGTGCCGGGATACTCACCACCCTTGATGTCAATCGTCTCGTTCGACACGGTTCTCAGGATCGTGCCTGATACGGTGTCGTAGTACTCGACCGACTCGACCTTGTATGTCCCCCATACGTCGACCCAGATGTAGCCGCCGGTGATGGTGGCCTGCCGAGCCTCTCCTACGATGTCGGCCAGCAGGAAATTCCGGAAGCAGACGACATCGAGAGCCTCGTCGTCGACCGTGATTGTAGTCTGCCTGTCGCAGGTGTTCGTCAAGGTCCCGCTGACGGAGAACTCGATGCTCTCGCTACGGTAGGTTTCGCTGTACTCGTATATCCAGGCACTCTGAATTGGCCAGGATATCTCATCCGTGCCTTGGACGTTCGTCACACTGAGCGCAAGGGCCGAAGAAAGTGTCAATACCATCGCCACAGATACGGACCAGAGTCGAACCATGTGGCGGTGAATCCCCGATGGCCATATATATCCGTTGTGAAAAGGGTCCAGATACCGGAATCGTGTGTGGGTCACGCAGCTGGCAGGAGGACATGGAACACGGCGCCCTGGGATGAGTCGTCCTCGACCCTGTCTTCTACCCATATGATCCCGCCGTACTTGTCCACGATCGTGCGCACGATCGACAGGCCGAGGCCGATCCCCTTCCCTCCGGATATCCTCGGGGCGAACCTGTCGAATATCTGCTCCTTCTTGTCGTCTGGGACGCCCACACCCCTGTCGGCGACGGATATGTCCCAGGACTCCTTCCCATCCTCGACGGTCTTACTGATCGAGATGTCTATCTTGACCGTCTCGCTCCGGTCGTACTTGATCGAGTTGTTGAGCAGGTTCTGGAAGAGGTCATGGATGAGCTCGTTGCCGCGGATGAGGCACTGGCTCTCCTCCGACTTCAGTGTGATGTCCAGCTTCTTGTCCATCCTGGCCGCCCTCATCTCCTCCGCGAGGCTCGCGATGGTGGAGACGAGGTCTATCGTGAGCATCTTCTCCGTGCCCTTCTCGCGTATGTATATGAGCTTCCTGATCCTGTTGATGAGGTCGTTGCTCAGCTCGAGCTGCTTCATCGCAAGACCGAGCGCCTTCTCCTCCAGCTCGGGGGACGCTTCGGGCCTCGCGGCGACATCCAGGTAGCTTCCGATGCCCGTGTTGTAGTTGGATATGTCGTGGAACAGCAGCCGGTTCATCATGTCCAGGTCCTCGCTCGTCTGTATCGTCTCCCTGATGAGTTGGCTGTTCCTGAACGCGAGAGACACCATCGAGCTGAAGACCCCCATGAGCTCAAGGAGGTCCTTCTCGAACATGTTGTCCCTGTCCCTGTCGGTCCCGTAGAGCACGCCGACGACGTCGTTCGTCCTGTCCCTCAGAGGCACAGTGAACAGATCGAACCTGTCTTCATGGGGGGTCGATTCTCCTTGCGACTCGCGCGCGGTCATTATCCCATCGGCCTCCGCGGCCGAGAATGGCATGAGCGCGACTCGCTTCTCGTTCAGCTGCCTGGCCGGTATCCAGTAGAGGTCCTCAGTGAACCGGTAAGTGTCCTCGCAATCATCGTACACCGTGTCCTTCGTGAGTGTCTCGTCCTTGTCAGGCAACCCGGTGGGTGAGATGAACATGTACCTGTTGTACCTCTGGTTCCAGATGGCCGCCCTCGCGTTCCTGAACCCGAGCTCGGAATTGAGGAAGTCAGTGGCCGTGACCAGGATGAGCTCCCCCTTTCTGAGCGAGACCATCCTGTTCGCGATGTTGAGCATCTTGGCGAATATCCTGGCCCTGTTGCTGTTCGCTCCGATCAGGGCCTCCTGGGACCGTGACAGGTTGGCAAGGTCCAGTGCGATGGACGAGATGGATGCCAGGACCTCTATCTTGGAAATGACCTCCTTCGACGGGATCATCCCGTCTGTCGTCTCGAGTATCTCGAACGCGCCGAGTTCCTTGCCGTCCTTGTCGAACAGGATGGTGTCGATGAAATCCATCATGTGCCAGTGCTCCGGGGACTTCCTCGGGGGCATCTCCTTGGGGAAGCCCCTGTAGAACGCGGTGTCGAAGTCGTCTATCTTCACGTCCTCCCCGGGCGCGAGATAAGTGAGTGCTCCGAGCTTCCTGTAGACCTGGAGCGACTCATCCCAGGCATCCCGGGAGTACACGACCCCCGTGATCTCCTTCGCCTGATCCTCCGGATATCCGACGATGAACTTGATTCTCCACTCCCCGGTCTTCTTGTCCGTGACATATATCACAAACTTCTTGATAGGAAACAGGGTCATCATGGATCGGCCGACGACCTCGAGTATCCGGTCCTCATCCTTGTTATACAACACCGCTAAGGCTATGTCGAGGACCCTGCTAGCGAGGGCGGTATCCTCGTTCCTGGGAGTATCTCCTGGTGCACCTGAATGCGGTTCCCCTGCCATCCTTCCGAAACGGATATAGCCGTACCTAGATATTAATCGGGCAGGTTCAATTGCCTCGGAAAGGCATTGAGTTGCTCGGACGCGCCAAGACGGAGGTCATGATCAGGGATGAGTCAAAGAAGCTGGGCTCGCTCGGACTCCCCCCCGTACGTCCTCGACACGCGCCTTGGTGGTCCGCACCAGATTCATGGGTCTGGCTCGGCCGCCCTTCTCGGTTCCCAACGCGCTCGCCGACCTGCATGGAATCTAAATAGGGGGAACCTATACCCTTTTTCAGAGACATAGGTCAAAGGGGGCCTGGCGATGAGAAAGTGGAAGGAAATACCTCTCTACAAGAACGTCACTGCGAAGCAGTGGTCGGACTGGAAATGGCAGGTCAAGAACCGCATCACGGATGTCGACACCCTCGCGAAGGTCATCAACCTCTCGGACAAGGAGAAGGAGGAGATACGCGACTCCGTGAAGTACCTCCGGATGGCCATCACGCCGTACTACGCGTCGCTCATGGATCCCGACGACCCCGAGGACCCTGTGAGGAAGCAGGCCGTCCCCACGTCCCATGAGCTCCACATATCGAAGGACGACATGGAGGACACGGTCGGCGAGACGACCGATGCGCCCCACGAAGGCCTGACGCACAGGTACCCCGACAGGGTCCTGTTCCTGCTCACTGACCAGTGCAGCATGTACTGCAGGCACTGCTGCCGGCGCAGGATCGTAGGCACCACGGACCACGCGCGTGGCTGGGATGAGATAGAAGAGGGTATCGACTACATCAGGAACACGCCCCAGATCAGGGACGTGCTTCTGTCTGGCGGCGACGGCCTACTCGTCTCGGACGCGTTGCTGGAGAAGGTCATACGCGAGCTAAGGAAGATCAAGCATGTGCAGATCATCAGGATAGGCTCCAGGACCCCTGTCGTGATGCCGCAGAGGATAACCCCCGCGCTGGTCCGGATGCTCCGCAAGTACCATCCGATCTGGCTCAACACGCACTTCAACCACCCGAACGAGGTCACTCCTGAATCGAGGCGGGCGGTCGAGATGCTCGTCGACGCCGGCATACCCGTGGGCAACCAGAGCGTCCTCCTCAAGGGCGTGAACGACTGCCCGGTCATCATGAAGAAGCTGGTCCAGGACCTGGTGTACATCAGGTGCAGGCCCTACTACATCTACCAGTGCGACATCGCGAAGGGGCTGGAGCACTTCAGGACCGCGACCGCGAAGGGCATCGAGATCATCGAGAACCTCAGGGGTCACACATCCGGCTTCGCCGTCCCCGAGTTCGTGATCGACGCCCCGACGGGCGGAGGGAAGATCCCGGTCGGGCCGCAGTATCTCATATCCATGTCCGACAAGCGCGTGATACTCAGGAACTACGAGGGCGGCATATTCCAGTTCCCCGAGGTCGAGGGCGACAGGGTCAGCAGATGCCCGCCAGCGTGCAGACTGTGCGAGACCCACAAGTACCTCGAGTCGAAGGAGGGTGTTGCGGGCGTCCTGTCAGGCAAGAAGCTGTGCCTCATACCTGAGGGCACGATGAGGGCGGAGCGCAGGAAGGCCTACGGCAAGGAAGACAAGGCCTCGAAGTGCACGAACTTCTGACGGCCGAAATACCTTCCCCCAAAACCCTTCCTAACCCTTCTTCTCCAGCGACGCCTTGTGTATGATATACGTGCCGGAGTCCCTGCGCCAGCTCGCCTCGGCCTCTTCGATGTGCACTGATTTCGAGAAGTGGGGCGCGTCGAGCACGAAAGTCTCTATCTCCCCGCCCTCCCCGGAGACGCTGATCCGGTACCTGTCCCTGAGCCTCTCGAGTTCCTTGATGGTGGCCGATGTGATGACCTTCCCCAGCCACCCCTCGTCGAACCCGTGGGCGTAGACGCCCACGACCATGAACTTGAAACCCGCATGGACCATGTCCTCGAGGAGCATGCTCTGGTCCTTCCTCCACAGGGGCGAGTGGAGCGGCTTTCCAAGCTTGTGGCATATGCCGTTGAGCCTCGACCATTGATAATCCGACGCGATGGCGCCCGACACGAACCCGTCGACATCCTCGGCCCTCATGAGTGCCTCGACATCGTCGAGCTCTTTCTCCTTCTCGCCAGAGCTCTCCCTCGTCCTTATGGGGATGCCCATCGCCTCCGCCTGGAGCGTGGTCCAGCGTATGTTGGGCACGTGGAACATGTACGAATCCTCGGCCTTCGGGATCACGGTCAGGAGGCTCGCCACATCCCAGCCCTGCTGCTGGACCAGATAGACCGCGTAGGCGGAATCCTTACCTCCCGAGAACAGAGCAGAGACCCGCATGGACTCGTCCATGTATCCTCGGCCGGCGTATATACCATTTCAGTCAGGTGAGGAGCCCCGCGGCCATCACGATCAGGATGACCGCGACGAAGACGACGACAAGAGGGACTCTGTATGGCCAGTCGTCGCTGAACACCTGTTTGTGGCCGAAGTACGCGAAGGGTGCGGCAGCGGCCAGCTCCGCGGCGCCAGCGATTAACGACCCGCCCTTGAGAAGGAAGAGTCCGAGCACGAACAGGCATGCGGCTGCGGTCAGGGGAATGGACGCAACCAGGTGCAACGATAGGTCCTTGACGCCGGTCTTCTCCCTCGCTATCCTGAGGCCTATCAATGTGACCCCCAGCAGGGCCACTGCGCCCGCGGCCACGAAGTCGATGGTCTCTGAGCTCTCGCGGACGAGCACGACACCTGTGAGCAGGAGCAGGAACGCCCCGAAGGACATGGCCCCGTCGAGCACGGCGGCGTCCCTGTCGATGGGATGAAAAGTCGACAGGATGACCATGGCTCCTCCGCTGATGCCGACGACCAAAGCCATCCCCACGTCGACGATTCCAAACTCCTCCAGGAACATCGTCGTGGCGGCGACGAGTATCAGGACGATGCCAGATGACAGGAGGCCGTCACCTTTGAATTCCGGCAGGAAATAGAACACGCCTGCATACGTGATCGCGAGTCCAGCCCAGATCGGGGCCATCACAGTCATGGTCTCGGGTAGATCGACCTCGGCGACCGTCAAGTGCCACAGTAGCAGGAGTACCGGGGTGAGCAGGGCCGTCCATGTAAGCGCGCTCAAGGGAGTCCTCGGCCTGGGGACCCTGTGCTCCTGCGTCCTCAGCAGCGCCCAGACCACGATGCCCGCCCCCGCAGCTGCCATGAATACGGTCGAGAGGCAAACCGATACCGAGAAGAACGTCACAGCCATCGCGACGATCACGGCCATAACGATGACGGCCGTTGCGTTCGACTGCGCACGGGCGTGGGAAGCGCCCCCTTCCTGCAATGGCTCCTCCTTCTTGAGCGCTGGCACGATCCTGTAGGGCCTTCCGCAGCCAGGGCAGTCGAACCCGACCTCTTCCTCGAAGAAGACGTTGTCAACCTCGATCTGCTTCTTGCATGTCGGACAGAAGACCGAGATGAGCTTCTTCTCCGGGCTGGTCATGATGGCGATCTCGTCCCTGACCGGCCCGCCCCTGTCCAGCTGGTTGATGATGGATGCGAGGCTTGCCCTGCGCGATGTCACGATCTCTGAGATCTTGACCGTGCTCGTGCCGCTCGCGTCCTCGAACGAGACCTCGATATCCAGCAGCCGTTCCCGGACCGTCGTGGCCGTGTCGGCGCCCTTCGAAGTGACGCAGTAGGCGTTCTGCCTCCTCTCGGCGCCTTCGACGTGGCCCTTGACGACCTCGACGAAACCGTCCTTGGTGAGTTCCTGCAGGGCGACTGCCACATGGCTCCTGCGGAGACCCAGGTGGTCCGAGAGCCCCTTCTGGGTCACCTCGAACGGGAATACGCCCTCGTCGGGCTCGCACCTGTGGAGGTACAGCTGGACGAGGATCTTCTCCCTCGCCTTGAGCCTGAACCCGTTCAGTCCTCCAGTTCCCGCTGCCATGCCCCGAACCCCGTGAACGAACCTGATGAGCCATCGGTGAGTTAATCCTTTTCGGCCAGGGCCGTCACTCGACGGCCTCGAACACCACAGGTAGCGTCTCAGACCTCAGGTTCTCGGGGTCGTACATGTCCCACGCGACCACACCCTGGAGCGTGCTCTCAATCGGCATCTCGGCCACGAGCGAGTAGTCGAACTCGATCGGCACTCCCGACTCCACGTCGGTGATGTACACTATGACCTGCCGGTCGTTGTAGTCGTACGAGGATATCACTCCCTGGGCGTCGAGCGCGTCGAACTCGGAGAGGTCGAACATGAAGCCCATGGGTGCGCGCAGGTCGACGAGTATCATCTTGATCACGGCCGCGTCCCCATCGTACAGCAGGTACAGGTGCGCGTCGAGCCTGTCGTCCACTGCGATGGATGTTGCATCGTATGTGACGGTCAGCGGGAGGAACGGGGACGACTCGGGCTCGTCGGGCCACGGCACGTACTGCTCGAGATAGATCGAGTACAGCACTGAGCCGATTCCTGTGCACGAGACCGATACGTTGGTCACGTTCGCCAGGTACGGCCTCAGGTCGATGATGTATGTGACATCCTTGTTGAACTCTCCCATGTCGATCGTCTCGATGATGGCCCCTTCGACAAGGACCTGTACTTGGACGTCCTCGACGGAGTTCCCTCCGGCCACTTCGGCCAGGGCGTGGAAAGCGACGACAGTGTCCTGAGTGGACATCCAGCCGCCCAGCTCGCCCCTGTGGTCCAGGAGGTACTTCACGGCCCCACCAACGGTCGTCGCGTGTCCGAACTCCCCATTTAGCGCCATGGCAGCGTAGCCTGTGGTCTCGATGATTCTCGGTGAAGAGGCTCCCCAGTAGACGTCCCCGTCGGATATCAGGTTCACATCGCTGTCCCAGTGGACGGT
>DUKU01000112.1:1330-7986 GCA_013329135.1 Thermoplasmata archaeon | reverse complement strand
AATGAGAGGCTGTATGGGTCGTCCTCGATCGTGGATATCTTGCCCTCCACATAATCGACCGCGGCCTGGATGTGCGGGTCCGACCCTGGCACACCGGAGTGCAGCAACGCTCTGGCTATGTACCCGGTCGCCGCGACCTCCTTCGCCTTCAGGATGGGGTTGTTGAACTCGTAGATGCCCCAGTCGGGGAACTCCCACGAGCCGTCGTCCTGCTGTATCGACATGAGCCAGTCCTGCATGTCGGTGATGATGTCCTCATCCAGCCCGAAGCCGGCGTTGATGGCGTCCTGGAACGCGATGAGGCCCCATGACGTGAGCCACGGGTGGACATCCTGATCACCCGGGAACCATACGATGCCCCTGCCGATGCCGTTATTCGATTCCACGAGGTACATCAGCTCGTGCTGTATCCCCTGGTTCACGATGTTCTCGTATTCGAACATCGTCTCGGGGGATGTTCCGAGCTCCATGACCGTGGCATATGCGAGTATGTCTATCGATAGCATCGAGAGGGACTGCTCGCCGCAGCCGGACACGGACTGTATGAACTCGTCCACGCCCTCGAGCAGGACGGCGTCAACGCCGCCCTGTATCTTGACCCAGGCGTTCGCGCTCCCTTCGATCATCTCCTCGTCGAGGTACAGCGTCTCAGTGACGGTGCCGTTGCCAACATCTCCGTTGAAGAGTGTCTCGGCCTTCTTGCCATCAGGGACGATCTCGATCGCCCTGACGACGGCGTCGGATGCCTCGTCGGAGGCGCCCGAGACGGTCACCGTGTGCCAACCGACCTTCTCAGCGACGATGGTGAAGGACACCGAGGAGACGTAGTTGGCTGGGACCGTGATGGTCTGGTTCGCGGGCGACAGAAGCGTGAACCATGGGTCATCGACGAGGGTCACGTTCACCGTCTGTTCCGTGTCCAGGTAGTTGTATATCATGATGCCGAGCGGGAACTCGTCCCCCCTGACGACTGAGACGGGTATGTCAGGCTCGATGAAGAACTGCTGGAACACCGTGATCGAATCGGACCCCGTGCCGATCATGCCATCTGATGTGGATGCAATCACATCCACCTGCCACGATGTTATGGAGTCGGGAGCGGTGAGCGATACATTGGCCCATCCGTTGTCGTCCGTGAGGACGCACGGGTCCCAGTACCAGGTCTCGGGGAAGTACTGGCGGACGACTGTGGGCTGGGATACGCTGCCGCCGCTGGTGTCGTACGAACCATCGTCGCCGTAGGCGGTATCAAAGCCATCGAGTCCTATCGGCGCCACCGTATCAGCCTCCCAGTCCGTGGCGTCATCGTTACGGTTGGGGAGGAGTGGCTGAGGTTCGTCTTGGCTGGTCGACGAGCCGAACCCGAGGACTGACACATATGCGGTCGCCAGGCCCGCCGCGGCTATCACGACGATGATCGCCGCGATGAGTTTCACCCCGGCGCGCCTCTTCCTCGGCCTCGTGCCGATGAATATCAGCATGCCGACGGCGACGCAAAGATAGAGCGCGAACCAGTATCCCCTGGATGCGTCCACCTTGATGTCCTCGGCTGTGGCCAGGTTGTCCGGCCACGTGGACATCACGCGCGCCTCGTCCATCTCGTACACGACTTCTGTGGATTCAGAGGGTAGGGTGCCTACGCCTCCGTAGACGTAGGTCAGGATCTGATACTGCGGGATGATGAACTCCTGGTCGAGGCCGAACACGATCTCCTCGAACCCCTGGAACATGCTGCCTACCTCATACACCGCCTCGTCCACGACGGATACCCCGAGGATGGCTGCGGTCGGGTCCCCTCCGCTCTCGACATAGAATGAGAGGTCGACGGTGTCCCTGGGAAGGTACGATGAGCTGTCAGTGCTCACATCGACTGTGAGCATCGACGAGCTGCCTACCGAGAAGGTCACCGCGTCTCTGGCGACGCCCATGTCCTCCTCGACCTTGTACACCCGCAGCTGCGCGAAAGGCTCGGTGTCCGGTCCCAGGCCGACCTGGAGTGACGCTCGGCCGTCGTCCAGCTGGACGACGCCCCTGTCGATGAGGTATCCTCGAGAGACGAGGTCCCAGTAGACGTTCGTGGTCATGGACTCGCCCGCGTAGATGATATCGAAGCTCGCGGCGTCGCCGACATCGTAAGATGTCGAGTCCGCAACGACCTTCAACCCTTCGTTGGTCTCGAGATCGATGTCCAAGATGGTCGTCTGGCCTTCATACACCCCGTACAGGCGGGCCTCCGACTCCCCCTGGTATGTGAATGTCACCGCACCGATGCCTCGCTCGTCGGTCGTGGCCCACGCTGTCAAGTGCTGTGAAGTCCCGTCGTAGACGTACATCGAGATAGATGCATTCGCCAGGGCGCTCCCGCTGGGGGACCGGGCTATGGCGTAGAATGTGGATTGCTCGTTGACGACGCAGCTGTCGGCGAGCACGGAAAGGACCAGGCCGCTCGGGGCGATCGGGACGACGTTGAACCTCTTCTCGACATGGCCTGCGGTGTCGGTCACCGTGATATTCATCTGGATGTATCCGTTCCCTTCCGCTGCGGGGATCCCGACCGCGTACTGCACAGCGGGTATGTCGAACGCGTACTCGCCGTCGATGAGAGAACCGGAATCAGTGTAGTACGTGTCCCAGACCCCGAGGTAGACACTCGCCTCGAGCTCGACCGTCCCCTGGACGATCTCGCCGAAGAAGTACTCGGCCGATACAGTCCCGTTGATTTCCTGGGAGACTTTGTACCAGTCGCTCATCCCCAGAAGGTCCACCCGGAACTTCGGCAGGACGTAGTCCTTGACCGTGAGGGCCTTGGTCACCGTCCTTTCGCCGACTGTCGCCGAGACGGTGTATGTGCCCTGGTTCAGCTGGTCCGAGAGTCCCAGGTCGTAAGAGCACACGCCGTACTCGTCCGGCGACAGGAGCTTCTTGAATATCTTGTCGCCGTTGGGGTCGAACACCTCGGCGAGGAGGTCGGATTCCTGCGGCAGCGGGTCCATGCCCGCATACGACAGGAACCGCATGTGAAGGACGTCCCCCGGCTTGTACACGGGCTTGTCCGTCGTGATGATTATCCTGATGCTGTCGTCCAGCACGGTCGTGGTCTTTATCACGTCCGCGCCGGAGGTGATGGTGATATTGGCCTTCCCCGCCATTGCGGGGAAGTCGATGGTCGGCGCGGCGGAACCGTCCTCGCCGGTCCTTCCGGACCACACAAGCGTGTTCGTGTCACCGATCTCGAGCCTCACATCCACCTTCTGACCCGCGATCGCATCCCCCGAGCTGTCGACTGCGAACACCATGATCGTCGAGGGCCCGCCCGCAGTCACCCTGTCGGGGACATACGTGACGAGGTTGAGCTTGTTCGCCAAGTAGGCGTCGTCGATGTTCTCGATCGCGACCCCGACCGCTCCCACTACCAATAGTGCGGTCAAGACAGTGATGATGAACCTGTTCTTCTTGTCCCGAGATACCAACCGAGCGACGGCTTTTCTCATCTGCTCACCTGGGTCTCACACCGCGTCAACGCCTGAAATACCCCTTCATGACATGTCACGCCAAAGGCGACATGTCAACCGGCCTCGATTGGGTTTATGTATGGATACGTTCATGCAGAAATCCGTGTACTACTGCCCGAAGTGCGACCGGACCATCTCGAGGGAGCGCCTCGAGCAGATCGACGCGGACCTGGTCGAGAGGTTCGGGAAGAGCTGCCTGTCGACGATGAGGTGCCCCGTGTGTGACACAGATTTCATCGATCTTGACCAGGTCCCGCCCGGAGGTGAGAGACATGTCGGCGATACCCGACAGATCGATCAGGGCTGACGAGGTCACGAGTCCCGAGTTCGCGAGACTCGCCAAGGCGGGCGTCCTGTTCATACTCCCGTTCGGCTCACTCGAGGAACACGGCTCGCACCTACCCCTGGGCACTGACATGATGCAGGCCGAGGAGGTCGCCCGCAGGGTCGCCCAGGAGCTCGGGGCGGTCATCCTGCCATCGGTCGGGTACGGCGAGTGCAGGTCCACGCGCAACTTCCCGGGGACGCTGTCGTTGAGCTTCGAGACGGTCCGGATGCTCGCGCAGGACATCGTGTCGGAGCTCGCGAGGAACGGCGTGTCCAAGGTCCTCGTCATCACGGGCCATGCTGGCTCCGGCCACATGGCCGCCATCAGGCTCGGGGTCCTGAGGGCCGTCGAGGCTCAGCCGGAGCTCAGGGCGATGGTGCTATCGGACTACGACATCGCGTACGAGCTGAGGGGGAAGGAGTTCCCAGAGGACGACGGCCACGCTGGCCTGATCGAAACATCGAGGATACTGAACATCCGCCCGGAACTGGTCGGGAAAGCCAGACCCGTCGGAGGGACCAGACCCCCGAAGTTCATGGTCCTGCCCGACCCAGAGACATACATACCGACCGGCGTGATGGGCGACCCCAGGGGTGCGAGTGCCGAGAAGGGCGAGACCATCGACGACTATGTCGTCGACTCGCTCTGCGAGCTGGTCGCTGACAACTTCAAGATCAAGCGCAAGAAGTCCGGCAGAGGAGGATGATCCCTTGGATCTGAAGGAACTGGCGGCCGCTGAGGCGGTCAGGTATGTGGAGGACGGCATGGTCGTCGGGCTGGGGAGCGGCTCGACGGCGAGCATCGCGATCAAGCTCATAGGTGACAAGGTCAAAGCCGAGGGCTTGGAGATCGTGGGCGTGCCCACGTCGAAGACATCCGACCTGCTCGGGCGCGCGGTCGGCATCAGGATCGTCGACCTGGACGACCACCCGACCGTGGACCTGACCATAGACGGCGCGGACGAGGTGGACCCGAGGCTCAATCTCATCAAAGGCCTCGGGGGAGCCCTGGTCAGGGAGAAGATCGTCGCGGCCGCGTCGGTCGTCGAGATCATAGTCGCTGACGAGTCGAAGCTGGTGGACTACCTCGGCCAGAAGGCCCCGGTCCCGGTCGAGATCGTCAAGTTCTCCTTCAAGACCACCATGAGACGGCTCACCGGCCTCGGGTGCAAACCTGTCCTGAGGATGGGTGGCGACGCGCCCTTCACGACGGACAACGGGAACTACATCGCCGACTGCAGATTCGAGAGGATGGACAACCCCACGGTCATGGAATCGATCATAAACAACATACCTGGCGTGGTGGACAACGGCCTGTTCGTGGGCAGGGCGAGCAAGGCGATGATCGGCACGAGGGACGGCATCAGAATAATAGAGAAACAGTTCTGAGCATCACTTGGCGATTTCCTTGAGCTGCTTGATGTTCGCCTCGATGCCCTCCATCTTCTTCTTCTCCTCAGCCTCGATCATCTCTATGATCTTCTCGAAGGGCAGGGCGAGCTTGTTGGAGTGCACGGGCCTTCCCTTGCCCTCCTTCTTGATGTCCCGTTTGACGACCCACTTGCGCCTCCGGAGCTCCTGCATGGCTATGGAGACCTCGGGTTGTCTCAGGCTCGTCGCGCTCTCTATCTCGACCGACGTCGTCTCCTCCTTCTTGCGGAGGTAGACCAGGGTCTTGGCTATGTTCTTGGAGAGACCCGTCCTCATGAGGAGCTCGACGAGCTGCTCGTCCTTTTTCGTGAGGCCTTTGTCGGTCATATTATGTGCCTAGCCATTTATTATTTACCTTATATTTATTCCTTGCCATTAGAATCCGCCGATATTTTATCAGATATGATATAATAATCCGTGGTGATACGCGGATGAGTGTGCGGGCACAGCTCGTCATGGACCAGCAGGCGCGCGCGGTCAACAATGCTTTTATATAGGTTCCCTCTTACTCGTGTTCTGCCCCCAGGGGCCGCTGATTCGCATGAAGATGCCACGGGTAAGGAAGGAGTTCTGTCCGAAGTGCAAGAAGCACACGGACCACGAAGTCGAGAGGGTCAAGACCAGGCCCAGGAGCGAACTCAAGTGGGGTCAGAGGCGCTACAGGAGGGCAACGAGCGGGTACGGCGGGTTCCCGAGGCCGAAGTACGAGGGCCGCCAGAAGCCGACCACCAAGGTGGCGCTCAGGTACAGGTGCAAGGTGTGCAAGAAGGCTCACCAGAGAACCTGCATCAGAGCCAAGGTTTTCGAACTCAAGGAGGCCTGAGGACATGGACAGGATTCCCGCGCCTAGGGGTAAGTTCATCAACATCAAGTGCCAGGACTGCGGCAACGAGCAGACCGCCTTCGACAGACCCGCGACGCACGTGAAGTGCAACGTCTGCGGCGCCACGCTGATCAAGCCAGCGGGCGGCAAGGGGCAGGTCAGAGGCCAGCTGCTCGGTGAGGTCCAGTAATGCCACGCAAGGCGGAGTTCCCGGAGAACGGAGACCTGGTCCTCTGCAGCGTGCAGAACGTCAAGAATTTTGGAGCGTTCGTCTCACTCGATGAGTACGATGGCCGGGAGGGCTTCATCCACGTGCGCGATGTCGCCACTGGATGGGTCAAGTACATTCGAGACCACGTCCGTGAGGGACAGAAGGTCGTGTGCAAGGTCCTCGGCGTCGACAAGGAGCGAGGCCACATCGACCTGACGCTGAAGCAGGTGAACGACCACCAGCGCAGGGAGAAGATCCAGGAGCACAGGAACGAGAAGAAGGCGGAGAAGCTCCTCGAGATCGTGGGCACGAAGCTCGGCAAGACACTCGACGAGGCGTACGACGAGGTCGG
>DUKU01000112.1:0-1099 GCA_013329135.1 Thermoplasmata archaeon | reverse complement strand
GAACTCGGGCTCGACGAGACGTGGATATCCGCGTTGGCGGAGGTCGCTTCGGAGAATATACAGCTCCCATCGGTCGTCATAGATGCCGTCATGGAAGTCACCACGCCGGCCCCAGACGGGGTGGACCACCTACGCGAGGCGATGATATCCGGGTCCAAGGGCAAGGACGCCACGGTGGAGATAAGCTACCTCGGGGCGCCCAGGTACAGGATCACGGTCGTAGCGGAGGACTACAAGGTCGCGGAGAGCGAGCTGAAGCACGCGGTCGATAGGGTCACCTCGCGCATCCAGAAGGCGGACGGAACGGTCGCTCTCAAGAGGAAGGAGGAGCCTTGAGGACCCTTCTCATGAAGTGCGCATCGTGTAGAACATACACACTGCGCGCTACATGCCCTAAATGCAACTCACCGACAGTCATGGCCATGCCCGCGAAATACTCTCCAGAAGACAGGTACGGGGCGTACAGGCGCAGGCTCAAGATGGAGATGAAGGAGGGGGCCTAGGTGGACGACATACTCCTGGTCTACAAGGAACGGCCGAAGCTGAGGTCCCCCGTGCTGATCGAGGGACTGCCGGGTGTGGGCAACGTCGGCAAGCTGGCGGCGGAGCATCTCGTGGACCAGCTGAAGGCGGTCAAGTTCATCGAGATGTACTCGAAGCACTTCCCGCCCCAGGTGCTCGTGAACGATTCCGGCGTCATCAGGCTCGTCAGCAACGAGTTCTTCTACATCGCGAGGCCCGAGGCGGAGAACGACATAGTCGTGCTCGTCGGAGACTACCAGGGCCTCACGCCGGAAGGCCAGTACGAGCTGTCCGACCGCATACTCACCATCGCCAAGGAGCTCGGCGTCGGCATGATATTCACGCTCGGTGGCTACGGCCTCGGCAAGATGATCGACAAGCCACGCGTCCTCGGGGCCGCGACCGACGAGCAGCTCGTCGAAGAGATGAAGGCCGTCGGCGTCACGTTCTCGAAGGGCGAGCCTGGTAGCGGCATCGTGGGTGCGAGCGGACTTCTGCTCGGGCTGGGCGCGCTCCAGGGCATGAAGGCCGTGTGTCTCATGGGCGAGACCTCGGGATACTTCGTGGACCCGAAGTC
>DUKU01000023.1:1291-9551 GCA_013329135.1 Thermoplasmata archaeon | reverse complement strand
ATAAGAAGGTTTTAAGAGGTTTCATCGGCCAGCGTCTGGCCGCCTAATACCTGCTCACGCGTCTAGCAGCGCACCCGAGAGCGACGATCACCAGGAACACCGCAGCGGCGACCAACACCATGGCCGACAGCTCAGCAGAGGTCGAGACCTCCGCGGACGCCTCCGACACCGGACCTGCCACTGCTGGCTCCGACAGCTGGGCCGCCTTCGGCGGCGGGGTGACGTTGAACTCGATCCATGGCGCTCCGTGGTACAGAGGTCCGTCTGGCGAGTGCCGCACGTTGTCGAACGTCTGCGGGCCCTGTATCGTTACGACGTTCCCGACAGGGTCGTACATCGAGTCCAGGTCGGCTCCGCCGTCGGGGTTCGTAATCCAGTATCCGAGTGACATGGCACCCGTGACCTCGATGGCCTGGAACGCGGACGCGTCTCCGCCCATGAGGGCGTCATGGTCCAACTCAGTCAGGCCGACGCCGCGATATCCGAGTACATCTGTCGCGTCCGATGGCGGCAGCTGGATGATGAAGGTCTCCCCCTCATCCAGGTTGAGGATTCCAGGTGTGCAGTCGTACACCACTTCCTGCCCGAACAGCGTGTCACCGGAGTTCCAGCTAGTGTACGTCAAATCCTCGTAGTCTTCGTACTCAGACGGGTGCGCCGGAGGCGAGACGTAGTCGATCCTGCTCGACTGCCAAACCCACGCGGCGTCATCCCCGGTCGACTCGTTTGCCTTGACCGAGAACATGCTGTACTGGAACACGGCGTCCATGAGGAACGTCGGAGCCATGTCAGCAGTGAGGCTCGTGACCAGCGAGAAGTCCTCCATGTACGCCTGGTGGTTCAGCAGCCCGGCGTCGTCCAGCCATCTGGACATCAGGACCTCGTATCCCCACGAGAAGTGGCCTATCGACAGCTCGATGTCCCCGTCGATGTTCTCCGTCATCTCCATCATGGTCCCGAGCAGCCAGTATCTGTCCTCGAATCCGCCCCAGATGTCGAGCCGGTCGTTTGCCTCCAAATCGATGAAGTCGTCCCACGCCGTGACATATGCCACCTTGTTCGCGGCCCACCACGTCGCCGGATTATCGCCCTGAGGCATGCCCAGCCACATCTCTGCCGCTGGCCGGTTCATGGTGACATTGTATACGGTGCCGAGGATGTATCCGTCCTGGCCGTCGATCAAGCCTTCGTCGAACCCAGCATCCGAGCCCCAAGTCGGGATCCAGTAGCTGGTCCACCATTCGTCGTACAGATACTGGAAGTAGATGTCGATCTCGGCCACGGGGTCACCAGTGACCGTCGTCGGACCTTCTACAGGCATGAACTCCGGCGCGCCAGTGGAGAGCTCTGGAAGGTACTCACCTACGGTCGACCATCTGTACGGGGCCATTATCATGCCCTGCGGGTCGTCGGGCAGGTACAGGACCGAGTTGTACTCACCTGACTCAATCACATACTCAGTACCGTACAGCGGTATCCTCGCGGGCCACCATTCGCCCCACGGCTCGCCGAGCAGGTCGTACATCGTGTGCGTCAGGGTCCTCACGATAGGCAGCTCCACCGTTATGGTCTCGGTGTCCGTCAGGGAGGAGTCCGCGCTGTCCTTCGCGCTCACAGTCTGGTCGTCCTCGGTCATCAGAACGAAGGCGTCCGGGAAGTCGTGCGTTCCCGCGTCGCCGAGCGTGAACGTGTAGTCTCCGGGCAGAACGACGCCCGCGTCCGAATCGCTCGACTCGAACTGCACAGTTCCCTCGTACTCGACCTCGAGGTCGCCGTACTGGTCGTACACGCTCACCGTGAGCGAGAACGTCTCCCCGGCAACAATCGTCGCTGGGGCGCCCTCGATCATCAGCGTCGTCGGGACCAGGTCCTCGATCACGATCCCCGACTGGGTGCCGGTGATGCCAGAGTCTACCGAATCCTCGACGGTCACAGCGTATGTGCCGGGCTCGTCGAATGACACGCCATCCGGGAACAACCTCTCACCCGCGTCAAGGGCCGTGAACGCATACGGGTCTGGCAGGGTAGCACCGCTCACCGCATCGCTCGAGAACTCGACCGTGCCCAGATAGTTGTCGAAGACCTGGTCGAACTGGTCATAGACCGTCACCAGGACGTCCGACGTGGCACCCTCGGGCATCGATTCGATGCCAGAGACGACGATGTACGATGCTTCTGGGGCAACGCTACTGACGTATATGTCCTCCTGGAACCCTGTCAAGGACGGATCCGATGCGTCAGTTACCGTCACTGTGAACCACACCTCCCCCTCAGTGAAGTTGAGGAGGTCCGTCCAGGTATGCGAGCCCTCGTCCGTTCCCGGGTCGAACGTGTAGTCCACAGGCAGGTTGGCCCCCGTCCTGTTCGCTGAGAACGTCACCGTGCCATCGTATGGCGCGAATACACGGTCGTACTGGTCGTAGACATCCACCGTGACACTCTCATTCACATTCAATACGCAGGTGTTGGATATGCCATGCACATCGAACCATGTGGCCTCCGCCTCAGGCAGCACTTCCACCGTCATTGAGCCGGTTATCGAACTGTCAGTATCATCGGTTGCGGTCACCGTCTGGTCACCGGGCATGCCCAGCATGACAGAGGCTGGGAAATCCTTTACGCCCGCGTCCAGCGCGGTGAACATGTACGAGCCGGGCAGTACCGCGTACGGGTCGGAGGATGTGAACTCCACAGTTCCCACATATGTGGTGAACGGGTTGTCCCATTGATCCAGCACAGTCACCGTCAGGTCGGACAGCGTCTCGTTCGCATACGACGGGTCGGCCACGCCACTCAGCGCGAAGTGTGGCACAGGCGCCTCAGTGACCAGGATGCCCGTCTGAGTGCCCGAGATGGTCGGGTCGGTTGTGTCGAGCGCCGTGAGGTCCTGCAGGCCCGGGGTCATGAAGGTCACCGAATCTGACGGGAACTCTCTCACGCCCGCATCAGCCAGAGTGAACTCGTAGTCCGCAGGCAGGATGGCGTCCAAGTCATTCGACTCGAACGTGATTGTGCCCTCGTACGACGGATACAGATAACCATACTGATCCAGCACGGTCACATTGAACCCGGACGACACGCCCTCCATGATCGGACTGATCACGTCCTCGACCAGCAGCGAGTCGGCGCGCGGCATCTCCGTCACCGTTATGTCGACCAGCACACCGTTCGTGTCCATGTTGGCCGTGTCGTTGACCGCCACCCATTGTTCCCCAATCGTCCAGAACTCCACCGAGTCCGATGCGAACACGTGTACACCCGCGTCGCCCACCAGGAACTCGTAATCGGCGGGCAGGACCGCGAGCGGATCGCTCGACGAGAAGGTCACCGTGCCGACGTAATCGGTCACTACTGAACCGTACTGGTCCAGCGCGCTGACCGTCACGCCCGAGGTCTCACCTTGCACGATTGGGTCGGTGATCCCCTCCACTCCGAAAGAGGTCACAACCGGCGGCCCAGTCAACCTGAACTCAAGCGTGGGGCAGCCATATGGCAACAACCCCAACCGGTCCCATTCGGCGGCCAGGTTCGTCGCCCGGGTCTGATCCCTCGACCATGTCCACATGTCGATCGGACCGACGAATGTTATCATCCTGGTTTCCGAATCGATGGTCACCTGTCCCGGGAAGTCCACACCCATCGGCTCCATGTAGTCGACGGTCATCGGGCCGTACTCGAAAGAGAACTCGCCCGGCATGACGTGCCGGAGGAACATCTGGTCACCGTCGGGCCATGTGAAGCTCAGGGTCTCCCCTTCGGATAGGTTCAAGGCACCTGGTGTATAGTCATAGGTCATCCAGGTACCGTACAGTGGGCTGCCTGGCGCGAAGTTCTCATACACCTGGTCGGCGTAGACATCGTATCTAGATTCGGGGTGCTGGAACGACGATTCGACGTAATCACCGAGCAGGGCCTCCCACATCCAGCAGGGGTCT
This sequence comes from Thermoplasmata archaeon, assembly GCA_013329135.1. Taxonomy (GTDB): domain Archaea; phylum Thermoplasmatota; class Thermoplasmata; order UBA10834; family UBA10834; genus UBA9653; species UBA9653 sp9653u. The sequence continues at coordinate 5,616 of DUKU01000023.1, read as the reverse complement.
CCATCCTCGGTGGTCTCGTACGCATACGCGCCGTACTCCGTGACCGTCGAGATATCGAGGTCTGTCGTCTCGGGTCCGATCTCGGCGTTGATCTGGAAGTCCTCGAAGTACCACTCGGAGTCGTCCATGAACGCCTCGCAGAGCCACCTCGCCATCAGGGCTTCGAAGCCCCACGATATGATGAGATGGTCGAGGACCACGGTATCGCCGATCTTCTCTGCATCCATTTCGAACTCCATGATTTGCAGAGGCCACTCGTACATGTTGAATATGTCGAGCCGCTCGTCGCCCTCGTATTCCATCCAGGCCTTGTAATCAGCTACCTTCACCGCGCTGTTGGTGCTCCACCAGGTGCCGAATGTGTCCCACTCGTCGGCGGGCATCCCAAGCACAGACTTGGTAGCGTTCAGGTCCAGAGTCGTCGTGCCTTCCATTATGGATATCCAGCCATCATCCCACGCCAAGACCGTAGGGTAGTCCGCCAGGGTCTCTTCCGTGCCATATGTGAAGTACCAGTCGAGTACCGCGACTCCTCCTCCGCTGGTCCCGAGACGAGGCAGGAACTGCGGGGCTGAGTTCATGTTGATCTCAGGCATGTTCCGGCCTGTCACGTCGAGCCTCATGTTAGTGTAAGTCCAGACGTTGCCTGCCTCAGAGCCCCACCAATCGTAGATGTATGGAGGACCTCCCTCCCACGGAATCTCGTCGGCCCTCTTGTCATACCATGTGCCGAACGGCACCTCGAACATGTCGTACCAGAAGTAGTCGAGAGTGCGCTCAGGCGCCGGCTCTCCCGAGACTGTAATGGTGCTCGTGTCGCTCTCGGACAGGCCACCCGCTGTGCCAGTGACGTTCAGCAGCACTGAACCTGCCGGCAGCGCCAGAGCGGAGAAGGTAACGACGGGGCTTGAAGTGGAGTTGAGCTCGTACTCGCCTTCCGCGAGCCCGAAGACGGTCCATGAGAACGATACATCCGTCATCTCGCCTCCGACTGAGTCATACGCTGTGGCTGTGAACTCATAGTCGTTCTCCTCACCGAGGGTCACGGACCTTGTCACAGGGTCGATGGACACGCTGTCAAGGACCGGAGGGTTAACGCTCACGCTGACGGATACCTCTTCGTAGACATCCTCGTACGAGATATTGCAGGTGACCGTCCCATCGTTCTCGAAGTCGGCCGCAGTGAAGTTGGCATACCTATTCCCTGATAGGTCGAACGCCCCCAGGGATATCGGGTCCCGCGTCCACGTATACTCGACATCGTCAGAGCTGTCGAGAGATGTGGACTCATCGGTGTCGACATTCATCCACTCCGAAGAGACATACAGAGTCACCGTCGACCCAGCCTCGGCCACTATCGGGCCGGAAGGCGTGATTGACGCGACTATCTCCATCTCTGGCTCCTCTTCGTCACCGCCTCCCCAGTCAACGGCCAAGAACACGACGCTCACGAGGAGCACTGCGACGATGACCGCGACGATCATCAGCAACAGGTTCCTCTTGTTCTTTGACTTAGAAACAGGCTCAGGCGATGCGTTCGCACTAGCAGGCCCACTGGTTGGTGCGCTTTCAGACATCAGTGCCTAACCCCCACAGCAACTCAACTGGAAGCAGTCCGTGTACTGCTTCTCGGCTATAAATAATCTGTCGCAACATGGCGGGCACTAGCACCAAAATCAGATGCCTGGATGCACATCTGGGTGAGAGAAACGGCACCGCAGGGCCGCATTGATGAAAGCACCCACAAGAGTATACATGTCGATACAGTGCGTCGCTAAGAATGAAAGTGTCAGCGCATTCGACGATCATCCGACTCGCGGAACAGCCTCCTGCGCCGTGATCGATTGCAGAGACATGTCGTTCCGTTCCCTCAGACGACCAGTGCGGGTCCGGCTCTGGACACTGATGGCCAGCTCGTGCAGGCAACGGGGAAGATGGGCGAAGAATCGCTGAGACCATCTCAACCATCGAGCACGGAATCGGCCATAATCTGTATTGGGCACAAACGAACAGATACTTTCTTCAACGATATATCATCAAATGTCTCCGCGCTCGAATCACTTCGCATTTTCGACACGCTGTGTCGAAATATTCTTATAGAGAAGTTCTCATTCAATGTCCAGTCCGAACGAAGGAAGACGACCCGGATTGCGGACGCACCTGAATGGCGAGCCATTCGTTCAAGTGTTTGGGTGCACCCGTCACCGGCCTGGATGGTTCGACGATATCATGGGGATGTCGTGTAGGACAGCGGCGGAGAGCAGGGGGAAATAGGTTGAGCGATCTTAGTGGGAAGATACTTTCAGTGTGTGCTACGATGCTGATGGCAATCGTCTTGTCCGTGCCCGTGTACGGCCTCGCGAACGCCATGGGGTCTGCAGAGGCCGCGAGCGCGGAAACGGTTCTGAGAGCCGGGTTCATGCAGAGGGTCGACCACCTCAACCCGAACGTTGGACTAAGCGACGCCGCGTACGTGTTCTACGGGCTGGTCTACGACACAACTCATACGGTGGAGAACGATTTCGAAGTGATTGGCAATCTCGCTCTGGACTGGAGGATAGTCCCGGAAACAGACCCTGAACTGGTGATCTCTGGAGAGCCTTATGGGTCCGTCTGGGAATACGACATCGCGACGGGTGTGCGATGGCACGACGGCCAGCCGCTGACGGTGGACGACGTCACCTGGACCGTCAACCTCAACGCGGAGTGGTACGATGACATGTGGGCCTATCAGCCCTATGGGTACTTCATGGACTACGCCGAGGCGATAGACTCTGACACGGTAAGGATACACTATTTCGACAGGGACACGGGTGAGCCCATGCCCGCATCATACGCGTATCTGCTATGCATACCGATCCTCCCGAGACACAAACTGGGGGCCGAGGGAGCCGATTACATCGGGTTCCAGTGGACGGGCGTATTCGACGGTGAGGAGTACCCAATCGTGGGCACAGGGCCATTCACCGCGACGGAGTACATATGGGATGAGTTCACCGAGGGAGACCACATCACGCTCGTCAGGAACCCTACCTACCACTGGATGGCTGAAAGGGGCATGAATGTCAGCTTCGACAAGATAATCATGTACTTCTACGACGACCCCTCGGCCATGGCCCAGGCACTCCAGAAGGGCGATCTCGACATCGCTCAGTTCCCGCCGCAGACATATCTCGGGATCAAGAACGATGTGATCAGTGGCGAGCTTGAGGACGTGGACTACTTCGACGGAATCAAGTGCACACAATACTGGACCGAGATTGGGATCAACTATGCGGAAGCTGGACCGAACCAGGCGAGGCTGGACCCAGCCGTGAGACAGGCCATAGCGATGGCGACCGACAAGGAATTCATCAAGAGCACGTTCTACGCGAATCTCGCCGATGTAGGGACCACTCTGATATCTCCTGTCAACACGAAGTGGCACTATGAGCCCACGGCCGAAGAGCTGTATGACTTCGATCTGGATGCGGCCGCGGCGCTGCTCGAGGAGGCAGGATACATTTACCCGGAGGGAGGTACGGTCAGGGAGGTCACTGCCGATTCCCTCTCATACGACGAGGGTTGGTGCCTCCTTGAGGACCCGCTGACGTTCGATATGCTCATACGGAGGGAGTATCCGGAGGAGCAGGAGATTGCCAGCTACCTCAAGCAGGTCTGGGCGGAGATCGGCATCAACTTGGAGTACAGGATCGTGGACGAGGTCACGCTGTCTACGGAAGTGTACAACTACCTGTACGACATGATGATCTGGTACTGGAGCGCTGACGCTGACCCGAACTACATGCTGTTCTGTCAGGCGGGCCAATCGATTGGCGGATGGAACGACAACTGCTACGACAATGAAACGTACAACTCCAACTACCTCATGTCCGTCCAGGAGATGGATGAGGTACAGAGGAAGGTGTACACGGACGAATGCCAGCGCACGAACTACCTGGATGCGTTCTACATCATCCTAGCGTACCCGCACCAGACCTATGCTTGGAGGACAGACACGTTCACGGGCTGGGGCGATTGGGAGGAGAACCCATGCATGAGCTTCGACCACTTCTGGACGGGGCCACAGCTCATGTTCCAGCTTGTGCCCGTGATTGAGGTTACGCCTCCTCCCAGCGATGATGGTGACGCGTGGATCCTGTATGCGGCGGCGGGTGCTGCAATCGCAGTGTTGGCAGTCGTCGCGGTCGCCGCACTCCTCATGATGAAGAAGAAGAAGGGGGGCAAGAAGGAGACTTCCGAGGGCAAGAGCCCGCTCGGGGAGTGACACAGGAAAACACGCCCGTGCGAACACCGCACGGGCATCCTTCCCAAACCACTTGAGC
>DUKU01000023.1:0-1043 GCA_013329135.1 Thermoplasmata archaeon | reverse complement strand
TTCAGGATCATGCCCGGCGACCCTGCGAGGGCGTTCATCGGAAGGGGCATTTCGGAAGAGATGGCGGATGCGATCCGAGACAGGTTCCACTTGAACGACCCGCTCCATGTCCAGTTCGGGTACTACATCTGGGACACGCTGCACCTCGATTTCGGGATCACCGGGAGCCTGAATGCCGGGACACCCATCATAGAGTTGCTGGGACCCAGGATATTCAACACGGTCGTGCTCGTTGGAATCGGGACCGTGCTGGCGATAATCATCGGCATAATGCTCGGCAGGTTCGCAGCCTGGAGGAGGGGGAAGCCCGCCGACACCGTCGGCATGGCGTTCGCACTGACATTCTATTCCATGCCCACATTCCTTTTCGCCTTGTTCCTCATGTTCTTGTTCGCCGGTGGCCTCGGGTGGTTCCCGATAAGGGGCGCGTATGGCGAGCTCCCGTGGGACACGACGGTCACGGACTACAGGTTCATGACGCTGTTCGAGAAGATTGTGAGCAGAGGTTACCACCTCGTGCTGCCTGTGACAGCATTCACTCTCGAGATCATGGCAGAGTTCGCTCTGATAATGAGGAACTCCCTCACGGACGTGCTGACCGAGGATTACATAACCACCGCCAGAGCCAAGGGTCTGTCCAACAAACACATCCTCCGGGACCATGCCATGAAGAACGCCCTGCTGCCCGTGGTCACGGTAATGGCCATCAGCATCGGCTGGATCCTCGGCGGGACGATAATGGTCGAGATGGTATTCTCGTACGAGGGACTCGGCAAGCTCACCTGGGATGCGGTGGGCGCCAGAGACATGCCTTTGCTCCAGGCGTTGTTCCTCATAATGTCAGTTGCTGTGCTGATCGCCAACCTGGTTGCCGACATCATATACACCCGACTGGACCCGAGGGTGAAGATATGAGGAGGGGGATCTGATGGCTGGCACTCTGACGATACTGACATGGATAATCGCGGCTGCGGTCGCCCTCACGGTCATCTCCACCCTGGCCCGCAAACGGAGGAGAGAGGGCACGTTAATAACCGCCACAG
>DUKU01000122.1 GCA_013329135.1 Thermoplasmata archaeon | reverse complement strand
GCGGGTATGGCCCACGCGAAGAATCCAGGGGCGACCTTCTCTCCCAGGTACAGCTCGACGAAGTCGGGGTCCACCTCCGCGCCTGCGAGGTCGACCTGGATGCCCGTGAGCATGTGCTTGGCCGGGGCGAGACCTGCGGCATTCCTGGTCGCCGACCTGTATCCGTCGCAGCCTATCGCCAGAGAGGCCGATATCTCCCTGCGCGCGCCTCCGGACTCGACACTGGAGGTGACGGCATCGCCGGTCTGACTGATGGACACGACCTTGGCTCCGGACATGGCTGACGCGCCCTCGTCCATCGCCCTCTCGAAGAGGGCCATGTCGAACCGCGCGCGATCTATGACGTACGCGCGCGTGTCCTTGGCATCCAAGGTCAGCGCGTAGCCGAGAGGCGAGTGTATCCTCGCGCCCTTGGATGTGCCCAGGACGGTGCCCATGGCGAAGGGTGGGACTCCTCGGGGCGTGACGAGACCGGCGTACTGGACAGGGGAACCTGGCCGGGGATGCTCCTCGAGCAGCACGACATCGTGGGCCTTCGCAAGGCCCATAGCCGCGGTCGAACCCGCCGGCCCAGCGCCTATGACGAGCACATCGGCCTTCACGACCGGTGTCAGACCGTCTTACGTATTTCAGACTTGTCAGGCGCACGAACTAAATCCCTGGAACGACAACGGGTGTACCGTGAACAAGACGACATCGTACGACTCAGAGCTGCAGGGTGCGAAGGACCTGCCAGACATATTCGAGCTCGTGAAGACCGCGGTGAGGAGGACCACTGGACTCGAAAGGGGCGGGCTCATGCTGGGGATGGCCAACCTGGGCGGAGGGGCTGACGGCCTGATAGGCGCATTCCATCCACTGACGACGAACATCATCGTGATGAACTCCCTCCCGCTGAGGAGGATCAAGGAGACCGAGCCCGCGCTGTACAAGCCCTACGTGTTCCACATACTGCTCCACGAGTATCTCCACACACTCGGCGTCATAGACGAGGAGGCCACCAGGAGGAAGACGCTCGAGGTCAGCGAGAAGACCTTCGGGAAGGACCACCCGGTGACGCAGCTGGCCGCCGACCTGTCCAAGTTCATGCCGAAACTGGTATACCCAGTGTACGGCTGGAAGCCCCAGGGCGAGTTCCAGATGGAGCTGGTCAAGGGGTTCGACAGGTCCGCGACGGACCCGTACATATCCTGAACGTCACTTCTTCGGGACCTTCTCCCAGTCCTTCAGGAACTTCTGGATGCCCTCGTCCGTCAGGTTGTGCTTGAGCATCTTCTTGAGCACCTCGTAAGGCACCGTGGCCACATGCGCGCCCGCGAGCGCCGCCTCGGTCACGTGCACGGGGTGTCTGATGCTCGCAGCGATGACCTGCGTCTCGAAGCCGTAGATGGTGAATATCTCGACTATGTCCCGGACTAGGTCCATGCCGTTGTGGCTGATGTCGTCAAGCCGGCCCACGAATGGGGACACGTAGGTCGCGCCTGCCTTGGCCGCCAGGAGCGCCTGGTTGGCCGAGAACACGAGCGTGACGTTGGTCTTGATCCCTTCGACGGAGAGGACCTTGACAGCCTTGAGGCCCTCGGCGGTCATGGGTATCTTGACGATGACGTTCTTGTGAATCTTGGAGAGCTCGCGCGCCTCCCGGACCATCCCCTCCGAGTCCATCGAAATCGCCTCGGCGCTGATGGGCCCGTCGACGATGGCACATATGGCGTTCACTCTGTCCTTGAAGTCGCAGCCCTCCCTGGCTATCAGGGACGGGTTCGTCGTGACGCCGTCCAGGATGCCCCAGCTGTTGACCTCTCTGATGTGGTCCAGGTTCGCCGTGTCTATGAATATCCTCATGCTCTCACCTCACTTCTTCCTGCGCAGCACGTCGTGCGCCGCCTCCACGATGTTCTCGGCCGTGAGCCCGTACTTGGTCATGAGCTCCTCGCATCCGCCCGACTCCCCGAAGGTGTCCGGGATGCCCACGCGCTTCATGGGCACATGGAAGTTCTCGACCAGGCACATGGCGACCGCGCTGCCCATGCCCATCATGACCGAGTGCTCCTCCGCCGTGACGACGCCGCCCGTCTCCCGCGCGGCCTTGACAATGGTCTTCTCATCGAGCGGCTTGATCGTATGGAGGTTGATGACCCTCGCGTCGACCCCGTGCTTGGCCAGCTCATCCGCGGCCTCGAGGCACCTGGCCACCATGATGCCGCAGCCGATGAGCGTCACGTCCTTGCCGTCCCGCATCACGGAGGCGCTGTTCAGGTCGAACGGCGTCGCCTCGTCCGTGAGCGTGGGCACATCCGCCCTGCCGATCCTGACATAGACCGGGTCCTTCGACTTCGCGACGGACTTTACGACCTTGTATGTCTCGGCCGAGTCGACTGGCACGATGACCGTCATGTTGGGAAGGACCCGCATGAGCGCGATGTCCTCGATGATCTGGTGCGATGCGCCGTCCCCGCCGACGGTTATGCCAGCGTGTGACGCCACGATCTTGATGTTCAACTTTGGGTACGCGATCGACTGCCGGATCTGGTCGTAGCACCTGCCGGTGCCGAACACCGCGAAGGTGGACACGAACACGGTCTTCCCCGAGGCCGCCAGTCCAGCGGCCGTGTCCATCATGTTCTGCTCCGCTATGCCCACGTTGAAGAACCGCTCAGGGAACGCGGCCGAGAAGTCCATGGTCCTCGTGGAGCTCGACAGGTCCGCGTCGAGGACCACTATGTCCCCCCGCTCCTTGCCCAACTCGACGAGCGCGCGCCCGTACTGCTTCCTCTGGCTCTCCCACTTCCACTTCATCGGGGTCATTCCGCCAGCTCCTTCATCGCCTGCTGGTACTCCTGGTCGTTCGGGGCCTTGCCGTGGAAGTTCAGCGTGCCCTCCATGAAACTCACGCCTTTACCCTTGATCGTGTGGCATATGACGACTGTGGGTTTCCCCTTGATGCTCTTAGCCTCGTTGGTCGCGTGTATGATCTCCTTCATGTTGTGACCGTTTATCTCTATCACGTGCCACCCGAAGGCCTTCCACTTGTCCGCGAGGGGCTCAAGGGACATGATCTTCTCGGTGGGTCCGTCCAGCTGGAGCTTGTTACGGTCCACGTACGCTGTGACGTTGTCGAGCTTGTAGTGCGACGCGAGCATGAGGGCCTCCCAAGTCTCCCCCACGTCCATCTCCCCGTCCCCGAGGAGGACGTATATGCGGTACAGCTTCCTGTCGAGCTTCGCCGCCAGCGCCATGCCGTTGCCCGCCGCAAGCCCGTGGCCCAGGGAGCCGGTGGACATCTCGATACCCGGGGTCTTGCCCATGCACGGGTGCCCCTGGAGCCTGCTGCCCATCTTCCTGAGCGTGTCG
>DUKU01000045.1:2272-3320 GCA_013329135.1 Thermoplasmata archaeon | reverse complement strand
CGAGCCCCTACGACATCAACACATACATCCTGACCGTCGCGTTCGCATACGTGGGCGGCATCCTGGCCGAGCAGAGCAGGAGGGAGATCGAGTACAACTCCGGCGCGATGATGTCCAACACCACCGTGCTCGTCTCGGACGGCCAGAACCAGCAGCTCCCTGCGCAGAACCCGTACACAACGCACAACGGGCTGGCGCACATGATATCCTCAGCGTTCCCGTGGTCGAGGCACGAGCAGTCCGGCCACCCACACGCCCTCTCAGCGCATGGTCACTCGCCATGGGCCCGTGCGGTGCCCATGAGATACGGCGACGGCTCCGACGCTCACGTGTCCGCGGCGATGCTGCCCCCGTCGGATGGCGACGCCGCGACGTTCAGCAGGGCGACCGCAAGATCCAGACCAGCGAGATCTGTCCGCGCCCACACCCCCAGGGGTGATCCGTGGCAGAGGGCCGACAGAAGGGTCAAGCACCACTACACATCGGCCCGGAGGTTCTCGGAGGAGCCGCGCCCGGAGCCGGAGTTCGAGAGGAGCAGGACCGTCAGGCCGCACGGCCGGGATGCCCCGAGGATCGTCCCTGGTGACGCCAGGTCTGTGAGGAAGGCGAGGAAGACCATCGATGGCGAGTGGGGCCACAAGCGGTACCCGACGCTGGACGACGGGCCCGCGCACCGAGCGCGGTCTGCCGAGCCCGCGGAGGAGCCCGAGGAGCAACAACCACAGGCACACCACCGGGCGCCGCGGCCGCCGGGGAACCACTGGGACAGCATCTGAGCATCGCTCCGGTAGTGAGACGCATATCTTTTTATTCGGTCACCGCTTCGCTCGTCAGGAGCGACTGAAGGCGGAGCGGATCCGATGTTCTGTGAGAAGTGCAAGTGCCTGCTCTTCCCGAAGGACGGGAAGCTGGTGTGTAACAAGTGCGGGGCGGAGCATGTCCTGGGGAAGAAGCAGCAGGTCATCAAGCACAAGGGGACGGGGAAGGATGTGGCCTTCATGGGCGAGCTGTCAGGGACGCTCCCGACGACGGACATCGAGTGCCCGAC
>DUKU01000045.1:0-2060 GCA_013329135.1 Thermoplasmata archaeon | reverse complement strand
GATGCACCAAGTGTTCTCACTCGTGGCGCGAATATTGAAGACTGGATGCATGCGAAAAGCTTTTTAAAAGGCCATAGGGTTACAGGTAGGTACGGAAGGGGGGCCAATGTTCCAGGCGAAAGCCAGAGCTGAAGTCTTGAAGGAAGTCGTGAATGTCGTGTCCACGCTCGTGGACGAGGCCAAGTTCATTGTGAACGCTGAAGGGCTCTCGCTGAGGGCGGTCGACCCGGCTCACATAGCGATGGTCGAACTCTCGCTCGGCAAGGACGCGTTCGAGGAGTTCAAGGCCGACGAGACCGAGATAGGGATCGACATCGACAAGCTCAGCCAGTTCCTCAGGCTCGCGAAGTCTGACGACATGATCGACCTCAAGCACGACGAGGACAAGCGCAGGCTCAACATCGTCGTCGGGGACATCACGAGGCGCATGAGCCTCATCGATACCACGGGCATGTCCGACCCGAAGGTCCCCAACCTGAGCCTGCCGGCGTCCGTCACCGTCAAGGGTGACGACCTCACGCAGGGCATCAGGGCCAGCGAGACAGTGTCCGACCACATCGCGCTCGTGGCGAACCCCGAGGGATTCGAGATGAGCTGCGAGGGCGACATGGACCAGGTGCACTTCAGGAAATCCAAGAAGGATCTCATAGCCCTCGACGCCCCGTCGAGCGTCAGGAGCCTGTTCCCGCTGGAGTACTTCGCGAACATGCTCAAGGCGGTGTCCTCGGGCAACACGGTCACGCTCCAGCTCGGCAACGACTACCCCGTCAAGATGGAGTTCAAGATCGCCGGGGGCAAGGGCGAGGTGCGCTACCTGCTCGCCCCGAGGATCGAGAGCGGTGACTGATGAGGATGGTCATGCGGCTCCAAAGTCCTGTATCCATTTCGTGCAAGCGATAGCTGCCAAGCTCGGTTGATGTCCATGAAGCGTGCAAGGATAGGGATCCTGGCCTCGGGTGGCGGAACGAACCTCCAATGCATGATCGACGCGTGCGAGCGCGGCGAGATCGACGGGGACGTGGCCGTTGTCATATCTAACGTACCCGAGGCGTTCGCGCTCGAGAGGGCTAAGAAGCACCGCATCGATGCCTACGCATTCCCGCACAAGGGGGTCACGAGGGAGCAGCACGAGGCCGACATCATCGAATGCCTCGAGCAGCACGGTGTGGACCTGGTACTGCTCGCCGGCTACCTCAGGATACTCACGCCGTTGTTCATCGATAAGTACAAGGGCAGGCTGATGAACACACATCCCGCGCTGCTACCGGCCTTCGGAGGCTCGGGCATGCACGGCCTGAACGTACACAAGGCAGTGCTCGACTACGGCTGCAAGGTCTCGGGATGCACGATCCACTTCGTGACGCTGGATGTGGACGGCGGCCCGATCATACTCCAGAAGTCGGTGCCCGTGCTCGAGGAGGACACACCCGAGTCGCTCCAGGACAGGATCCTGAAGGAGGAGCACAAGCTCTTCCCGCGCGCGGTGCAGCTGTTCGCCAGGGGCAAGCTCAAGCTCGAAGGGCGCCGGGTGCGCATACTCGAACAATGACCTGGCACCGAACGTTTTAAACCGGCATGACCGATATCCCGCGTGAAGGCAGGCGGGAGCATCCCCAGGGGGAGGCGCGCTTGGAGATATACGACGGCGAATTCATCAGGGAACTCGAGTCCATCGCGAAGAGGGTCAGGAGACATGCCATACGCATGATATACCTGGCGGGCTCCGGACATCCGGGCGGCTCGCTCTCGGGCACGGACATCATGGTCGCGCTGTACTTCCACATCATGAAGCACGACCCCAAGAGGCCGGACTGGGCCGACAGGGACAGGTTCGTCCTGAGCAAGGGGCACGCGGCCCCTTCGCTGTACGCCGTCCTCGCGGAGTCTGGATACTTCCCGGTCGAGGAGCTCGACACGCTCAGGAAGATGGGCAGCAGGCTCCAGGGGCACCCGTGCATGGGCAAGACCCCGGGTATCGAGATGTCCACCGGCTCCCTGGGCCACGGGCTTGCGGCGGGCAACGGCATGGCGCTGGCGGCGGAGCTCGACAGGAAGCCGTA
>DUKU01000145.1:3262-3849 GCA_013329135.1 Thermoplasmata archaeon | reverse complement strand
GGCCCGAACGGCGCCGGCAAGACTACCACGATCAAGATACTGACCAACCTGATTAATGCGACCAGCGGGCGCGCGCTCCTCAACGAAGTCAATGTCGTGAGCGACCCGAAGATGGCGCTCGCGCACGTTGGCGCGGTCGTCGAGACCCCCGAGTTCTACCCCTTCCTGACCCCGGTGGAGACGCTGTCCTACCTCGGAAGGATCAGGGGCATGTCACCGCAGGACATCTCGAGTCGCACGAACGAGGTGCTCCAGCAGGTGAAGATGGAGCAGTGGCGCTCCACCCGCATAGGCAAGTTCTCTAAGGGCATGAAGCAGCGCTTGGCCATCGGGCAGGCGCTCCTGCATGAGCCGGACATACTCATCCTCGACGAGCCCACGAGCGGGCTCGACCCCAGGGGGATGGTCGAAGTAAGGGGGATCATCAATGATCTCAAGAAGGAGCATTACACGATATTCATGAGCTCCCACCTACTGGGCGAGGTTGAGGAGACCTGCGACAAGGCTGCGCTCATAGACCATGGGAAGCTCCTGGTGTACGATGACATCGACAGCCTCGGGAAACTGACCAAGGTGATGAAGCTCGA
>DUKU01000145.1:2427-3106 GCA_013329135.1 Thermoplasmata archaeon | reverse complement strand
AGCGTTGTACAGGTCGAGAGGGCGAGCCAGCAGACCCTAGTGGTCACCTACGAGGGCTCGGTCGAATCCAGAGGGGACCTGCTCAAGGGTGTACAGGCCATTGGTGTGAACGTCATATCGTTCAGCCCTGTCGGGTTGCCGCTCGAGGCGTTGTACATGGACCTCGTCAAGGAGTCGAGGTGATCATGATGACCGAGGAATTGAAGGCCCAGCGCAATGTCCCGTCCGATATCTCGCAGCTGCCAGTCGTATGGAGGTACGAGTTGCTGAAGTACCTCAGGTCGTGGAGGCTCTACGCGTCCGTGATCATAGTCATCGCCGTCATGGCGCTCCTGTACCTGCTCCCCCCGTTGCTGGGCGAGTCGTACAGCGGAACAGATACTGGCACCGAGGTCTTGGTCACCCCAACGACGACCGTGCCCGGCATGCCTGACGGTCCGTACACCGTCTACGCCGTCGGTGTCCTGAACAGGAGTCAGATAGACGTCGATTCCCTGGTAGTCTACAGGGACGGCGCCGAGTACCCGTTCGCCGACGGGTCGAACTGGTTCCTGAGCGAAGTGCAGTACGGGAGCGCGAGTGTGTACACGATCGTCTTCCTGCAGAACGTCACGGGCAGCGTCATCACTGCCTCCTACGAGTGGTACATCTCCCCCGAGAGCTTCGAGACGCTGTTCCT
>DUKU01000145.1:861-2207 GCA_013329135.1 Thermoplasmata archaeon | reverse complement strand
ATCGTCAGCGAGTTCCAGAACAGGACGGGATACCTGGTGTTCCCGAACCCGATTAAGAGGTCCGTGCTGTTCCTGGGCAAGTTCAGCGCGAGCGTCACCGCGGGGTTCATGGTAGTGACGATCTTCTACGCTGTTCTCGCGGTGCTGTCGATGATATCCGCCAGGGGCATAGACGACGACTTCCTGCTCTCGTTCGGATACGCGGTCGAGTTCCTCATCGCGGCGATGGCGGTCGCATACCTGATCAGTTCGGTGCTCAAGGGATCGACAGGCGCCACCGTGCTCACGTTCTTCCTGTTCGTCATGATACTGCCGATCATCGACAGCGTGTCGGCTTTCTCGGGCGCGAAGATCGAGGCCTCGCTGACTTTCTCGGCAGACGCCATGATACACATCCTCGCCGATCCGTACCCGGTCGACCAGGTCGTGGACTTTGGGCCGATGATCTTGAACTCCTACTACCCCGACCAGGTGCTCGCCGCGGTGACCATGGCAGCATACGCGCTAGCGTCCTTGGTCCTGGGCATGTACCTGTTCAACCGGAAGCAGCTGGCGGGTTAGGGGGCGGCGGGGGTGCCTGCCCTGGCGGGACGTATTGCCAGGCGGAGCCCTGTCTCCTCGCGAGCATGATGTCGACCGCTCTGAGGAAGTCCTTCTTGGTCACGATGCCGACCAGCCGGTCCCTGTCCATGACCAGGAGCCTCCCGATGTTCCTGTCGGTCATGATCTTCAATGCCTGGCTGGCGTCCGTGTCAGGGTGGACGCTCACGACGTCCCTGGTCATGATGTCCCTGACCATCCTGTGCGGGACCGTCTCCTTGGGCACCTTCTGTGCGTCCGTGAGCGTGACGATCCCCACCACCCCGTAGTCGACCACGGGGAAGCCCATGTGATGGGTCGCGAGCATGAGGTCGAGGAGCTGCTGAATGGTGGTGTCTGGATGCACCACTTGGACCACGTCGGTCATGAGCTGGCGCACCCTGAGCCCCTCTAGGCTGTCCATGATGACGGTCGCCTGCTCCTCCTCCCGGGCACCGACATAGACGAAGAACGCGATGAGTATGAGGAATATCTGGAATGTGAATATCCCGATCACGCCCATCGCTATCGCGATGTACCTGCCCGCCTTCGCGGCCTTCCTGGTCGCCTCAAGGTGGGACATCTTCGTGGCCATGTAGGACCTCAGCATCCGCCCACCGTCCATGGGGAACGCGGGCAGGAGATTGAATCCCGCCAGGAGGATGTTGTAGAACGCCATGAGCCCCAGGAGGACGATGGTCCCTTCGAAGACGACTGAGTCGTAGGAGAGCATGTTCAAGAGCGTCATCCCCGCGTAGGACCCGAGT
>DUKU01000145.1:0-795 GCA_013329135.1 Thermoplasmata archaeon | reverse complement strand
ACGACTGAGTCGTATGAGTGCATGTTCAAGAGCGTCATCCCAGCGTAGGACCCGAGCCCTATGGACAAGCTTGTGAACGGCCCTGCGAATGCCATGGTCAACTCCTGACCCGGCTTCTTCGGCATGTCCTCCAGGGAGGCCACGCCACCGAACAGCATGAGCGTGATGCTCTTGATGCGTACGCCGTATCTTATAGCGGTCCAGGAGTGTGCCAGTTCATGGGCGAGTATCGTGGCGAAGAATATGATCGCCGCCGCCGTCCCGAAGGCGTACTTCGTCTCCCACCCCGCGTCGAGGCCGCCGAACCCGAGTTCGAACCCGAGCAACCTGGTCGTGTTCTCGGAGAAGACCCAGGCGAACAGAGGGAGTATGATGAGGAACGTGATGTGGAGGTGTATCGGTATGCCGAGTATCCTCCCGATCTTGATGGACGCCGCCATGCCTCACACGTTATGCGCGGTCGCTATTTAAGCATTGGACTGGAATCTGCGTGTCTGCCAGCGGTATTTTTTCCGAAAACATCATATAAAAGTAACGCTACTGTCATTTCACGGGATGGGTACCACTTGCGGCGTATTATCGCCAGTGTGCTACTGGCCGTCATCGTAGTTTCTCTCGTTCTACCTCTTCAGTCCGCGGGCTCTTCGCGGGAGGCGACATCCGCCGCGGACGCGGTCGATATCGGGCCTCTGCTATCGTCGCCTTTGCTCAAGGCTGTCTCGTTCCCCGACCCGATTGACACGACGCTCACGGTCCCGGAGTATCCTCTCGTCTCGCGAGCGCTGATGCTCAAGG
>DUKU01000054.1 GCA_013329135.1 Thermoplasmata archaeon | reverse complement strand
CACCCGGGCCGACCATGACGGCCAGGGTGCGTGTCTTGTTTGGCATCGTGATGTCAACGGGGCCAGGTCATTGAGGCTTGGCATTACATGTAACACCCGATGGCTTGACAGAATGAGCGCCCAGCAAAGTACTTCTATCCCCACGGGCAATCAGCAACGACACCCATGGCGGATCTAGGTGTGGACTTGTGCGGTCTCAGGCTGCGGAACCCCACCATGCTCGCCTCAGGGGTCCTCGATGAGACCGCGGCGACGATGGTCGAGGTTGCGAGAGCGGGCGCAGGGGCCGTGGTGACGAAGTCCGTGGGAAGGTCGCCCAGGGAGGGGCACGCCAACCCATGTGTCGTGGAGCTCGATGTGGGCCTCCTGAATGCGATGGGACTGCCCAATCCAGGCATAGAGTACTTCTCTGAAGAGGTCAAGGCCGTCAAGAGGGAGGGCGTGACCGTCATAGGGAGCGTCATAGGAGGGTCCGAGGACGAGCTGGCAGAGGTCGCGGCCCTCATGGCGGACGCTGGCGCGGATGCCGTCGAACTCAATCTCAGCTGCCCGCACGCCAAAGGACTCGGAACGGAGATCGGCTCGACGCCTGAGAACGTCGAACGAGTCTGCAGAGCCTCCAAAGAGCGCATCAAGGTCCCGCTCTTCGCGAAGCTTACGCCGAACACATCATCCATATCGAACCTCGCCAAGGCGGCTGAGATGGGCGGCGCGGACGCTGTGGTCGCAATCAACACGCTCAAGGGGATGGCGATATCCCCAGAGGCTAGGATGCCTATCCTGGCAAACCGGTTCGGAGGGCTCTCGGGCCCGGCGATAAGACCGATCGGCGTGAGGTGTGTCTACGAGATCCACGATGCGGTCGAGATACCCGTGATCGGCGTGGGCGGGATATCCACAGGCAGGGACGCGCTCGAGTACATCATGGCCGGAGCCACCGCCGTCCAGGTCGGCACTGCTGTCTGGACGCGGGGACCCGGAGTGTTCAAATCGATATGCGACGACATCTCGCGGTTCATGGACGAATACGGCTACTCGAAGGTCGATGACATGGTAGGTGCTGCTCATGACACCAAGCCTTAGGATGCTGAGGGTGGCGGAGCACCGCAACGAGACCCCTTGGACGAAGACCATACGGTTCAAGGACACCGTGGACGCACGTCCAGGACAGTTCGTCATGGTATGGGTCCCTGGAGTGGACGAGTTCCCGATGTCCATCTCGTACATGGGCGACAGGTTCGGCATCACATACCAGATCGTCGGCGACGGGACCAAAGCGCTCTCAAAGGCGGCTGAGGGAGACATCGTCGGGATCAGAGGCCCCTTCGGAAGAGGCTTCTCGATCACAGGGAAGCGGATCCTGGTGGTCGCGGGCGGCGCTGGCATCGCCCCGACCGCACCCCTCGTGGAAGCCGCCACGAAGAAGGGCGTCGCGGTGCGTCTGGTGCTCGGGGCGAAGTCCTCGGCAGAGCTCGTGTTCGAGAACCGGTGCGCGGCGGCGGGCGCGGAGATCCATGTATCCACGGACGACGGCAGCAAAGGGCAGAAAGGCTTCGCGACCGGTCTGGCATCCTCGCTCATCGAGAAGGAACGGTACGACTCGGTCTACGCCTGCGGTCCGGAGAGGATGATCGTGGCGATGACCGATATCTGCAGGAAGAAGGGGCTGCCGATGCAGGCGTCGGTCGAGCGCATCATGAAGTGTGGCATAGGAGTGTGTGACTCGTGCGCTCTCGACGGCAAGCATGTGTGCACAGACGGACCCGTGTTCGACCTCGAAGAGCTCGAGAAGTTCAGCGAGCTCGGGAAGACGAGGCTGGACAGGACCGGCAGAAAGACCGGCATCTGAACAGCCCGCGACGGACCGATATCGTACCGTGCATCTGGTTTTCGGATTTCGGTCAACCTCAAACGTGGTCCGCGACCCCGAATCCTCAACCACGTCGATGGCAGATACGAAATCCTTTTTAACCGGATACGCTCAGCCAGTATCACAACGAGGGATAAACTGCCAGAAAAAGTGGCTAAGTGGAACGAGAAGTACGAGCAGGTCGAGACCTCGTGCAGGGTGAAGTATCACTGCACCCCGTGCACGTACCCGAACTGCCAGAGAATGGTCGGGCACAAGAAGAACTTGGCCAAGGCTTTCGGCAAGGTCTGAAAGGACTGCGTACGCAAACCCATTACAAACCACCACACCATCGGGCCCAAGGGGGCCCGATCATCATCCCTTCTTCTCGAGACAGTCTGGGTTCAACTCGGGCCGGCCCGTGACGTCCTTCACGATGGTCCAGAACTCCTCGTCCGAGACTCGCCCGTGTTCCTCACCCGCGCGCTTGATCGCACGCACGATGTCGCATATCTGTTCCTGTGAGGCGGAGACGCCCTTCTCGTCGAGACGGCTTTTCACGATGTGCGTGCCCGAGTGCTTCCCCAGGACCAGCCTGCGTCTGTTGCCAACTTCCTCCGGGTTGACGCACTCGTACGTCATCGGACAGCTGAGGACCGCGGCCACATGAATGCCCGACTCGTGGGAGAACGCGTTCGGCCCGACCCAAGGCTGGTTAGCTGGCAGGGGTAGCTTCGCAGACTCGAACACCAACCTCGTCAGGTCCGTCAGACCTTCGGTCTTGATCCCGACATCCCTCTTGTACAGGTGCTTCAGGGCCATCACGAACTGTTCCAGGGACACGTTGCCTGCCCTCTCTCCGATGCCGCCTACGGTGGTGGCAATCGCCTCGGCACCGGCACCAAGCGCCGATATCGAATTGATGGTGGCGAGGCCGAAGTCGTTGTGCAGATGCGCGGACAGAGGCAGTTTGGACTTCTCATTCATCTTGGATATGATGTAATGGATGGCCTCAGGCCCTCCGCAGCCAAGGGTGTCGGTGATACCCAGTCTGGCGGCGCCAGCCTGCTCGCACTTGCTGAGCATCTCCGCCATGAACGACATGTCCGACCTGGTGCTGTCCTCAGAGCTCATGCTCGCCTTGAGGCCGTGGGCATGCGCGTACTCGACCGCCTGGACCGCCTTGTCCAGAACCTGTTCCCGGGTCATCTTGAGCTTGTACCGAAGGTGGAGGTCGCTCGTCGCGATGATGAGAAGGACCATGTCGACATCGCACTCGATCGCAGCATCGATGTCCTGCTTCAATGCCCTGGAGAGGCACAGGACATCGGCGCCCAGTCCCAATGAGGCGATTTTCTTGACGGCATCCTTCTCGGCCTCCGAGACGGCGGGGAACCCTGCCTCGATCTGGTGCACGCCGACCGCGTCAAGCTTCCTGGCAATCGATATCTTCTGCTCGAGCGTGAAGTGCACTCCCGGCATCTGCTCCCCGTCCCTCAGCGTGCTATCGTAGATGACTATCTTCTCGGGCAGGGAGGCCTTTGCGACGGCGTTGTACGGACTTACGGCCGAGAACCTCACGGCGGCAAAATCGTGTGTTGACTATTTATCATGTTCCAGGCGAGCCGTCCCGCCGCATCACAGAACCACATCTGGCTCTTGCCCGGGCGGTTCCATGGAAAACATAAATAGGCAGTGGGGCATAATCGCGATATAGTGCCGGGGTGACAGAGCGGCCATGTGGCGGACTGCAGATCCGCATACAGGAGTTCAAATCTCCTCCCCGGCCCACCAGCTCATTATCACTCACGATTGAAAGGTTTATAGAGCGCTCCCACTTTCGGGCGTTCAAGAGGGCATAGACGTCTTAGTGCGGAGAGGCAACAATAGTCTCGTGGTGTCTACATGAAAACCCCATGCGAACTAGTGGTCGGGAGAATCCTGCCGACGCTCAGGGCGTCGGTCGTGAGAGAATTGTCGGGGAAGTATCGAATGAAGCAGTCCGAGATCGCCAAGAAGCTCGGCATCACGCAGGCCTCTGTCAGTCAGTATCTGAGTGCGACCCGTGGGGGCAGCACGAAGATGCTGGAGGATTTCCCTCAGATCATGAAGTACGCAGACGAGATCGCGAAGCGGATCGTCGCGGGGGAGACGAAGTACCAGTGGTACGGTGTCCTGTGCAAGGCGTGCAAGGAGATCAGGGAGGACGAGCATTTCTGCAGGCTCCACAGGATCTCGGCCAAGCTGAGCGGATGCGACATCTGCAAGAAGCACTGAGGGAATCGGTCGAGAGAAAATAATTGAGGTTTGGGGCAGAACGCCTCGGGCGCCCTGTCCCTTTGTGGTTTTTCACCGTCTCCAGCGGATATGACGCTCAGAGCAGCTCGATCACGATCGATGTGGACAGCAG
>DUKU01000198.1 GCA_013329135.1 Thermoplasmata archaeon | reverse complement strand
ATCTCACGCTCATACACCAGTTCTCGGTCTCAACCATCGCCGCATACGCTGGGACGGACGACCTGGAATTCATGGAGGACATATACGCCCTTGGGCCGGAGTACACGCCTGAGGAGCTCGCGGTCTTCTCACGGTCTGTAATTGCATCCAGTACCCTCTCGGAGCTGCCGGTCCAGCTGCCGCCGGAATACCTCTCCAGCATGGTCAACCCTGACGGCACGGCGACCCTGATCATCCTGAGTTTCTCGAAGGACTCCGGCTATATCGAAGGTGGCGAGAAACCCATAGTCAACGACGTCGTCTTCCTCAGGGAGATGGTATCCGAGTCCAGGGCACTCTACCTCACCTCAGACTACAAGACATACGTCACGGGGGACGCGGCCCTGACCGCGGACATGGAGGACTCCATGATGGAGGAGCTCGCCCTCATCGAGCCCGTCACCATCATCATGATCATCGTGCTCATGGGCATCTTCTTCCGGTCGGTCGTGGCCCAGTTCCTGCCCCTCGGGGGTGTGATGGTGGCGCTCGGTGTGAGCCAGGCGCTCGTGTTCCTCATCGGCTCGCTCGTGGCGGACATACACTACTCGGTGGTCACGATGCTCTTCAGCATCCTGATGGGCGTTGGCACGGACTACGCCATATTCATAGTCGCCAGGTACCGGGAGGAGCGCATCAAGGGGCATAACCGGGAGGAGGCGGTCAGGACATCGGTCACATGGGCTGGCGAGAGCATCTCGACGAGCGGCGCCACGGTCATGGTCTCGTTCTTCGCACTCGGGATAGCCGACTTCTCCATGATACGGACCATGGGCCTGGTCATGGGCATGGCGATCGCAATCTCCCTGCTGGTGGCGCTCACACTGGTCCCGTCACTCATCATGCTCCTCGGGAACAGGATCTTCTGGCCGACTCGGGGGGCGCGCTGGTACAGGTTCGCCGAGAAGGTGATGGAGAGGAGGTCCCAGGGGCACCGCGGCTACTTCTACAAAGCCGCCAACCTATCCATCAGGCACGCCAAGACCGTCCTCATAGCGGTGGCCCTCATCTCGGTGCCAACGACGTATGTGTTCCTGAACGCTGAGACTAGTTTCGACTTCATCGGTGGGATGTCATCCGGTGTCGAGAGCAACGACGGCATCGCCGCGATGACGGACTCGTTCGGCGCTGGCCGAATCATGCCGACGCAGGTCGTCGTGGTCTTCGACTCGCCCGTGTACTCCGACGGCAACTTCACTTTGGACAAACTCGAATCCATAGATGACATCACCGCGGTCCTAGCGTCCACGGACAACGTGAAACAGGTCACAGGGCCTACCAACCCGAAGGGGGATCACATCGACTACGCCAATCTGAGCGCGATGGCGCCGGAGGAGAGGGCGAGCTACGAGGCCATGATGCTGGAGTTGGTCGGCATCGACGGCCGCACGGTCCTCTTCACCGTCATCCTGGTGGAGGGCCCGATGACGCCCGAGTCGCTCGACACGGTAGGCGTGCTCAGGGACGAACTCGCCGACCTGAAGACCTCGGACGGGGCGCTCTCGACCGCGGACATATATGTCGGCGGCTCCTCGGCCGTGATATTCGACCTCGCGAATGATCTGAACAAGCAGTTCGACACGATGGAGATCATCGTCGTCATCGGCATCTTCATCGTCCTCCTGATCGTCCTTGGCGCAGTACTCCTGTCCCTGTTCGCGATAGTGTCCATAATGCTCAGCATCACATGGGCGTTCGCGGCGACCGTTGGCCTCTTCGGCTACGCTCTAGGCGAACCCATACTGTGGATCATACCCCTGATCCTCTTCATCATGCTCATGGGGATAGGGATGGACTACAACGTGTTCATCCTGACCAGGATAAGAGAGGAGATCCACAAGGGGAAGAGCAACAAGGACGCGATCGTGGAGTCCCTCGACTGGACCGGAGGCATCATAACCGCGCTGGCTGTCATCATGGGCTCCGCGTTCAGCATGATGATGATATCCAGCACCATGATGCTGAAGGAGATGGGGTTCGCCCTCGCATTCGCCATACTCCTGGACGCGATGGTCGTCAGGACTTACATCGTCCCCGCGATGATGACCGTGCTGGGGAAGTGGGCCTGGTGGGCCCCCGGACCTCTCCAGAGGACGAGGGAAGAGGCCGGAGAGGGACCTGGTGCGGAGTGAGTCCTGCAGTCCAGGCGTAGTACAGCCAAGGGGCACTCGAAAGAGATTCATCCCGGATACGCATTGTCTGTGACGGCATGTTGAAGACGGAGATAGACCGGATCGTCGACGAATCCGCGAGCAGGCTAATCCAGAGCTCGTCTCCGTCCATCAGGTACTGGGTCCTCAGGGATGTCATGATGAAGGACCGGGAGGACCTCGCGATACAGCGTGCGCTCGTCGAGTGCGAGAGGTACCCTCCGAGGCGTCGGATCCTGGAGGACATGAACGCGGACGGGACCTGGCCCGTCCCCAAGGTGAAGGAGGGCAGGAACCCTTCACAGACCCAGACATGCGAGTACCTCACCCACGCGACGATGCTCAAGAACCTCCTGAGGTTGCTGCACTTCGTCACGCTCCCTGGCGATGACCGGGTGAACACCTCTCTCGAGAAGCTCTTCAGCTGGCAGACGAAGGACGGGTACATCGAAGGACCCATGAATAACGGCCTCCCCCAGCCCCACTACAACGGCTACGCGCTCTACCTCGCCGAAGGGTTCTACATGGAGGAGGACCCGAAGCTGAACAGGCTAGCCGACTGGCTGAAGGCGACCCAGAGAAGGGACGGGGGCTGGACCATGCCATATGTCCAGGATGTCAAGTACCTCCCCGAATACCGACACCTGAGGATGGACGAGTTCATCCAGCTCATGCAGACCGACGAGAGGAAGATGCATGACCCCATGGACCTCCAGGATGTCCCGAGCTGTCACTGGACAACGATGATGGTCCTCTGGGGACTGAACGACAAGCTCCAGATGAGGTACAGCAGATGCGTCCAGAAGGGGGCGGATTTCCTGCTGGGGAGATTCTTCCAGAGGAACCCGCACTCGAACTTCTACGAGAGCGAGCGGAACTGGACCGCCCTCAAGTATCCGCACAACAAGTGCAGCGGACTCGCCGCGCTGCATGTGCTCACCAAGGCGGGGATGGGCCCCGACGACCCCAGGATGGAGCGGCCCATCAGATGGCTGATTGACGCCCGGTACCGGGACGGCTTCTGGACCGATTCCGACAGGCCGCACACGGAGGCCGGGCAATGGCTCTCGACGATGGCGCTGTATGCTCTTGAACGATACGCGCAGAGACTGTAGATCCCATCGCCTGACGACGTCGAGTGGGATCTCAAAGGACGCAGCGCAGCCAATGCGAGGGCGCCTACGATAGTCATCATCACTCAAGCTTGGCCAGCTGAGGCATATAATAAAATTTTCACGAAGGGGTTTACGAATCAATACGAATTGAACGAATAATTCATCGAAATGAACTGGACGATCAGAACGTGTCTCTTCGTGGGGGCCTGTGCTTCTGGAAACAGGTCTGGCAGTAGACGGCTCTCCCCTCTGTCGGCTTGAAGGGTACCTCAGACTCAGCACCGCAGTCGGAGCACTTGATCTTGTGCATCTCCCTGGGGCCTGAATCATATCTACGGCTGCCGCTTCCATGTGTGCCGTAACTCATTGCTTATTTCTCCTTTTGCGTGAGCACGAACTGAGCTCACTGCGAAGGAATCTAACAGGTTCAACTACATGAAATGATGCTTGCCACAGCGATTATGGGATATTAGACTCAATGTGGACGCTCTGGCTGCCGAG
>DUKU01000179.1 GCA_013329135.1 Thermoplasmata archaeon | reverse complement strand
CAGGACGCGCACGACGTGCGCCTCGCGATAGACTCCCCAGGCCTGAAGACCCAGGAGGCCGGCCTGAGCGCGTGCAAGCAGACCCCTCTCATCAACTCGACCACGGCCGAGGAGAAGAGGATGGAGAAGTTCTTCCCCTTGGCGCTCCAGCACAATGCGGACATCGTCTGCCTCACGATAAACGAGAAGGGCATCCCGAACTCGGTCGAGGGCAGGACCGAGGTCGCGATGGTACTGATGGCGACCGCCATGGACAAAGGGCTCGACCCCACGAAGCTGTACCTCGACCCTGTGGTGCTGCCGATAGGCGCGGCCCAGGACCAGTGCCCGGTCGTGTGCGAGGCCGTGTCGGCATTCAGGTGCCTGAACACCCCTCCTCCGAAGACCCTCGTAGGCTTGAGCAACGTGTCCAGCGGCGCTGACGAGAGGAGCCTTCTGAACAGCACATATCTCACGATGCTCCTTGGGCGTGGCCTGGACGCAGCCATAGTGGACCCGCTCGACGAGCAGCTCATGAGGTGCGTGAAGGCCTCGGACGTGCTCCTGAACAAGAAGTTGTACGCCCACTCGTTCCTGCACGTCTAAGGTGAGGCGGACCATGCCTGATCAGCTGGCGGGAGACCAGGAGGCCCTCAGGCTCGCTTGGGACGAGGCCGCGCGCCGGGGCCCGGCGACGCTCGCTCCAGAATCTGGATCGGGCTACGATGGCGGAGTCCTGCGCGTCAAGCTGATGGACCGTGAATGCATGGTCGATCCGCAAGCCCGGGCCATGACATACTCCGATGATGGCTCCATGGTCAAGCCGCATGTCCAGGTCCTGGTGCTGCACTATCTTCTCGGCGCGGAGAGGTCCGAGCCCACAGGCGAGATGGTCACGTTCAGAGAGTTCCAAGGGGGCGCCTTGTACTTCCCAGCGTACAAGAAGCGGACACTCGACACCCTGGTCTCCAGGTTCGGCGCGGACCCGGAGGCCCTGAGGCGCGCGGGGGAGCGGTTAGGCGCCGTCCCCTTGGGCAAGGCGACCGTCTCGTTCAGGACGAGGTTCTTCCCCAAGCTCGATGTGGACATCCTGATGTGGGTCGGGGACGACGAGGTCCCCTCCTCTGCGAACATACTCTTCGATTCGTGCGCCTCGCGCATGCTCTCGACAGAGGATGTCACGGTCGTCGCGGGCACCCTTTGTTCGAGGGTGGTCGCGCTGTCCAAGTGACGGGTTCTGATGCCACGGCCGCATCATTCCTCGAGTACTGACTCCCTCGACGGCCGGCAAGTGTTATAGAGCGGCGTGGCAATCAGGGGCAGGTCTTAGCAGGGGGTAGGGGAAATGAGTCTCAAGCATGGAAAACTCTTGTTCTGCATTGTTGCAGTGATCGCCTTCGCCGTCCCGAGCGCATCCGTCGTCGTGCCCGAAACCGCTGAGGCGCAGACGACCGATGACGGCAAGGAATGGACGCTGCTCATGTACTGGGACGCGGACAACAACCTCGAGTTCTGCACGGAGTTCGCGGTCGAGACATGGGTGAACGCCCTCACGTCGGATGCCGAGGTCAACTTGGTCGCATACGTGGACATTCTCTCCGAGGACGGGACCTGGATATACGACATCCATGATGGCGTGTGCGAGACCGTGCAGACATGGGACGAGCTGAACTCGTCCGACCCGGCGACGCTGGAGAGGTTCCTCACATATGGTCTTGAGAACTACCCTGCCAAGAAGACGATGCTCGTGATACAGGACCATGGGTATTCGTGGCGCGGCGTGTGCCTGGACGAGACGGACGGCGGCGGCATAATGCTCATCGACGGCATGGCCCAGGCGATCAGGGACGCGAGGGCTGCAAACGATGGCATAGGCGTCGACCTGCTCGCGCTCGATGCGTGCAGCGTGGCGACGATGGAGATCGCCTACGAGCTCCGGGAGACGGTCCCGTGGTTCGCGGCCTCCCAGCTTGTGGTGCCCTACGATGGCCTGCCATACGAGATGATCGTTGGCGCGCTCGTGGCAGAGCCGTGGACTTCCCCGGGCGACCTCGCGTACGACATGGTGGACATGTACATGGTATACTACAGTTCCACGACCCTGTACGAGCACATCTATCCGTACGACCAGGACTTCGTCGCCCTCTCTGCGTTCGACATGTCGCTCGCGGACGAGCTCGGGACCGCATTCATCAAGATGACTGAGCTGCTCGAGCCACTCGTGGCTGACAACGCGGATGTGATCAAGGCCGCCTGGGACTACTCGCTCGTGGGCAAGTGGGCGAACATCGGCGGCTGGGAGTACCTTCCGGACGCGTATTCGCTCTTCGGGGGGATGATGGGTATAGACAAGGACCTGGATGATGCCATACTCGCGTTCCAGGCAGCGTTCGACGCGGCGCTCGTGAACGAGGGGAACAGCTGGAGGTTCGAGGATGTGCCCCACGGACTCAACATCAACTTCCCGCCCAGCCTCGCGACGTACAACTCGGAGTCATGGAAGTGGGCGAAGCAGTTCGTGTACCATGACATAGGCCTGGACCTCGTCGACCAGTCACGCTGGTATCAGTGCCTGATGGAGTACTACTTCTCGGCGCCGGGGACTCAGAACTGTCCGAACCAGATAGGAGCCCTCGTCACTGGGTGAAGGTCTCGCCCTTCTCGTACTTCTCCCTCAGGTGCTTCAGGACGATCTCCCTGTCTCGCCTGAGGTGGCTCTCGTACCAGACCTTGATCACGTCGGCCAGGACCTCGTGGTACTTCTTCTCCTCGAACTTCGTGACCGGCGTGTCGATGAGCGTGTAGTTGCTGAATATCCTCTTCCAGCCGGCGTACTTGTAGTAGTGCTCGCCCTCGCAGAACTCGAATGCGATCCTGAAGTGCGTCTGGCTGTCGACGCTGTAGAACCACGCCTTGAGGGAGTCGCCCACGCGCCCCTGGCTCCTGTCCGTGAGGGAGACATTGTCCACGCCAGCGAAGTTGAAGTCGGGCTTCAAGTCCCACTGGTCAGGGTACACGACGAAGTGCGCGAATGTCTGCGGGTCGGGCACCATCGTGAAGTGCACGTTGATCTTGTTGAACCTGGCCCAGATCCTGAAGAAGTCGTTGAGCAGGTTCCTGTTGACATCTGTCTTCTGAGTGCTCTGCTCGACGAGGTTGTCTGTAATCTGGAGCGTCTTCTTCTCGAGTTCTTCGTCCAGCTGTGCGAACCAGTCGGCATCCTTCTCTTCGGCCTTGGCCATGCGCATCCCTTTCTAATGGGCATGAGATTACATGAATATAAGGCTTTGGTATTTATTCGTACCATCGATTATTTTTCTGGCTACCCCTATTTCGGTGGGTCGGGGCACGCCCCGCCCGAGAGGGCCTCCACGGCAACCTAGAAGTACGGACAAAGGTTACCGAGGACGAGGATCCGATGGGCTTCTGGGACCAGTTGATAGACCTCCTGTCGCAGCACGAGGCCGACCCCGTGGTCTACCTCCTGCTCTTCTTCGTCTTCTGCATCCTCGCGGCGATCATACTCCCCATCCCGATCGAGATATTCCTCGTGATAGACCCGACTGTGCCGTTCGCGCTGAAGGCCCTCGTCATGGGTCTCGGGAAGGGCACGGGCGCCGTGGCGGTCTTCTACATCGGGCCGGCGATCGAGCCCGCGATCAGGAGGTTCTCAAGCTGGCGTTGGTTCAAGTGGCTCCTGAACATGTGCGAGAAGCTGGTGCGCAGGTTCGGGTCCATCGGGCTGTACGTCATCATGTCCATCCCGGGGATGATCGACACCATCCCACTCTATCTGTTCTCGATACTGAACAAGGAAGGGCACTTCATGACCCTGAGGGACTTCGTGATCGCAAACGTGCTCGCTGGGATCAACAGGGCGATGCTGATATACACGCTGTTCTTCGTGTTCGGGATAGAGATGTTCGGCTGATAGCCGTGCGCAAGCATTTATCCCTGGCAATATGATTGTGGGGTGGACCCAGGAGGTACCTCTGGATGGATGTGAACGCACCCGAGGCGGGGCTGCCGATCGAGCGTGACATGATCGTGGTCATAGGACTGCATCAGGTAGTCGTCAGGCGCCATGGAGCGCGCCCCATCAGGCTCAAGTTCCTCCTAGATTCTCAGAGGCAGAGGAGCATCGACGGCCACTTCGAGATGGAGTACGAGCTCGTGAACGGCTCGACCCTCAAGGTGCACTGCAAGCTCCAGGGCAGGTCCATGCTGTTCAAGGTCTCCAGGGGCGCGGGACAGCTCAACTATTCAGTGGACATTGACAAGTACGTGGACGAGGACCTCATGCCGCTCTCGATGCCAGACTACGAGGACATGGTCCGCCACTGGCTCTCGGACTGAGCTCACGTGATCTTCTGGACGGTGTTCAGGATCACCAGGTTGTTCTCCATGTCGAGCTCGAACATCTTGTGCGGCACGGTCGTCATCCTCATCTTGGGGATGCCGAGATAGTGCTTCGTCCTGTCGCCCGCGCGTTCGGTCCTGAGCTCCATGATGCCGTCGAAGTCATGGGCCATCATGCTGAAAAGCTCCTCGCGGACCCCTATAGGGAACGTGTGGAACACGACGGTCTCGAACGCCCTGAGGTCCGAGAACGCCCGTCTGCCCCAGCGCATGATCTCGGTCGGGGTCTTCCCCGTGAGCGTCCCGGGGACGCTCTCGCACACGGCCCTGAGGCCTTTGAGGTTGGACATGCGCTCGACCGCGGTGGCGAGGCCGTCCTGGAGCATCCGCTCGTCGTCGACCTCGGGCACGGCTATGATCTTCTTCTGGATATCCTGCTCGACGCCCATGCCGGACGTGCGTTTCTGCATCGAGTAGCAGTCTAGGATGATGAGCTGGTCGTTCGCCACGGGCTCGAGGATGTCGAACCCCTGCTGCTTCATGCTCCTCACGAGGCTCGCGACCGGTCTCGAGAGGCAGCAGTATATCGCTGGGAAGCCGTGGTTGAGCCCCTCGGCCACGAACTGCTGCAAGATGCACTCGGTGTAGTTCGTCGGTTCCGCCCTGAGGGCGATCGTGGAGTTGGTCGGGATGCCTCCCTGGAGAATGCTATCGAGGCCCATTATCCCACAAGGTATCCGTGCGATTATCATCGGTTCCCGATGAGGCATCGGCTAGCTGCGTATTTCCGCTTTGCTCCCAGAGTCACCCCAGATGAGGGTCACCTGGTGGGAGGGGCCTCCACTATGGGCTCCTCCTCCTTCTGCGTGAACCTCAGGATGAACACGGCCGCGATGACCAGCACCACCCCTAGGCTCTGGAGCGCGTCCACAGACTCCGCTATGAATATCACTGCCAGGATGACGCCCGACACAGGCTCTACGCCCGCGATCATGCTCGCCCTGCTCGCCTCGATGTGCCGAAGGGCGATCATGGCGACGACGAACCCGAACGTTCCAGGCAGGAGTCCGATGAGGAATATGTACAGCCACGCGTCCATGGACAGCGGGTTGTCTATGATGGAGAACGGGTTCACCGCCACAAGGAGCCCCGGGATCATGAGCAGGGTCATGTACAGCGCGAGGGTGTTCGATGAGTACACGAGCAGGAGCTTCTTGGCCCACACGTAGTACACGGTCGCCGCGAACGCGGTGAAGAGGCCGAGGGCGACCCCCCAGATGTTCAGCCGTATCGCCTCGAGGTCGTACGCCTCGGCGACGAGCACGCATCCCAGGAATGTCAAGGGCAGGGCGACCATCTTCGACGCGGTCATCTTCTCTCCGAGCAGGAACACGGATGCGACCGTGACCATGCTCGGGTACGAGTACAGGAGGACCAGCGCAGTCGAGACGGATGTGAGGTTGATGGCGTTGTACCACGCGAGCGAGAAGAGAGTCCCCGTGATGACAGCGAACACCGTGAGCGCGGGCAGGTCCTTGGCCCTTATCTTGAACGCCCCCCTGTCGAGCGCCATGAGGATCGAGACGAGTATGACCGCAGACGCGAGCGTGCCGAAGAGGGCAACCTGGTTCGCAGTGGCCCCGGCGTCTATCGCGAGGACTGTCAGAGTCCCGGACGTGCCCCACATGACGGCAGCGAACGCCATCATGCCGTACGCCAGGTTCTTGGATATCTTCATGGATGCCCTCCCGGCCGAGGGTATGCCGATGTCTTTGATGAACCTATGCAGTGGATGGCGGTCTTCCGGGAGGCATCGTAATCGGGGCGAGATGCCGATAACGCCGCTATCAGCCTTCGACTGCACAAGGGAGGAAAGGACAAGGCGAACACCTGGGTGATATTCAGGGGGCCTCAGCTCGCACGATGATTCTCAGATACGCGCGGGGCCTTGGCCAACACGAACAACAGCGATGACGCGATCAAGGCCATGACAGCGCCGAAAGTGAATGTGGCCCATGGGCCCACTGAGTCCCACAGGAGGCCAGCGACGATGCCACCAGGGAGCATCACGAGCCCGACGGCCGTGTGGAACGCGCCCAGGGCGGACCCTCTCAGGTCCTTTGGGACGAAGTCCACGACATACGCCTTCAGGACGCCTTCCGACGACCCTTTGTAGACCCCGAACAGGGAGAACCCGAGGACCAGGAGGAGGAGTGAGTCCGCCTTCGCCATGACCACCGATGTCAGGGCGAACAGGAGGAACGAGACGACTATGATGGGCTTCCTGCCTATCCTGTCCGAGAGGCTCCCGGAAGGCATCGCGACGAACACGAAGACCAAGTTGAACAGGACATAGAGGAGGATGGTCGTGGTATCGGACATCCCCGCCCCCTTCGACTGGAGCACGAAGAACGCATAGCTTATCTCGCCGACGTAGAACGTCATGACGACCAGGATGACGAGCCAGAACTCCCTTCCGAGGCTCCTGAGCTCGGCTGCGAACCTGCCTCTCTTGACCTTCCGGGTCGCCTCCTTGTCCTTCACCACGAGGGCGACGAGGACGGCTGCGAACGCCGGGAGAGTCGCTAGTATGAATATGAGTCTGTATGCCTCGAGTTCTTCCATGCTGGCGGCATAGGCCAGTATGATGAGCGCGACGATCGGCCCGATCACCGCGCCTGTGGAGTCCATCGCTTTGTGGAACCCGAAGGCCTTCCCCATCCTCTCGGGCGTCGTGGAGTCCGCTATGAGCGCGTCCCTGGGAGCGCTCCTGATGCCCTTGCCTATGCGCTCGGTTATCCTGATGCCGAGGACCTGCCACGGCATCGTGGCGACTATGAGTGCGGGTTTGACCGCGGCGCTCGCGCCGTACCCGCCCAGGATGAATGGCTTCCTCCGGTTGAACTTGTCAGAGTACCATCCAGATGCGACCTTGAGCAGCGACGCCGTGGTCTCCGCCGCCCCCTCGATCAATCCTATGATCAGCCCAGTGGCGCCAATGGCCGTGAGGAAGAGCGGCAGTATGGGATAGATCATCTCGCTGCTCATGTCCGTGAGCAGGCTGACGACGCCCAGGACGAGCACATTCGTGCTGACGCCTGAGAGCAATCTCCTCTTCGTCTTGGACGATATCCGCATCTTCACGTCCGGTCCGTTGGGGGACATGCATCCGTCGTGAGACTTTGTCAGGATATATCCCTTGCCTATCTGTTCGTTCTTGGGTGAGGTTTATCCGTCGCCACACGGATTCCATGGGTCATATGACTGCGAAGATTGTCGTCACCGACCTGCGTTCCAGGCTGAAGGAAGCTGCGATGGGCCGGCGCGCGGTCGCCTTCGGGATCGCATCCGTAGACGCCGCGGACGCGTTGCCGAGGGTGAAGATAGGGTTCACCGTGAACAGGTGGACCGAGCCCATCAGGAAGAGCATGCCCGAGGCCAAGAGCGCGATAGTGTTCGGAGTCCCCTCCACCGATGACGCCGACGAGCTCGAGGTCAAGAGGTCATCCGGATACATATCATACCCTGGATACCTCCCGTTGAGCATCATCGCGCGAGACCTCATCTCGATTCTGAAGAACGAGGGCTGGAGGGCGGCCTATCCATCCGAGCTCGTGCACAACAAGAGCCTCGCGGTCCTCGCGGGCATAGGCAACTACGGCAAGAACTCGCTGATCATATCGCCGAAGCACGGTCCCTGGCTCAGGTTCGGGGTCGTGGTCACGGACGCCCCTCTGCAGCCGGACAAACCGTTCTCGGAGGACCTGTGCGGGAAGTGCACCAGATGTATCCGAGCATGCCCTGCGGGCGCCCTGAAGCCGTACGTGGTGGACCCTGACAGGTGCCTCGTCGGCGCTGGGGAGCTGGACAATCCCCCGAAGGCGCTGGCGCCGCTGCTCTCGAAGCACGAGCCGAAGCTGACCCCGAGGACGCGCGTCATGTGCACCGAGTGTCAGATGGCATGCCCCTACACTCCGACCGAGCGGAAGCGCATGGTGTTCTCTCTCGAGCATGATGTGAAGAGGAAGTCCGGAGTGCGTCCCCGGTGAGCCTAGGGTCTGAGTGTGAATCCGACCGATTTCAGGACGTTCTCGGAGTCGCCGAAGTGCTTCGCGAACGAGCGGAAGTACAGCAGCTCCTCCTTCGTCCTGACCCGGTTCTTGGGGAGGCGCTTCCGCTCCGTCTCGAATTCCCTGTCCGTGATGATATCGTCGGAGATCCGGACCAGTGAGTGTATCGAGCCAGCGCCGTCGCTGAACCGCTGCTTCTTGCGCTCCATTACCTCCCTGGGCAGCAAGTCCGCGAACGACTCCCTGAGCAGGAGCTTGCTCTGCTCCAGCCGTGCCCCTAGGAGCCAGCGCCTTCCCGCATTCAGGCCGAAGTCGACAATGGGTCTTGCCATGAGCGGCATGCGTCCGTCCAGGGACGCGGAGGCTGTCATGCGGTCCACCCGCTGGAACCCGGTCATGTGCCCCGTCCTGAGGAGTCTCATCCGCTCCGCCCTGAGCCGGTCCTCGCCCTTGATGTCCCTCATGTAGTCGTAGCCCGCGAATATCTCGTCCCCGCCCTCGCCGCAAAGAGTGACCCTGGTCCTGTCCTCGAACGCGTGCGTTGCCATGAAGTTCGGAATGCAGCTCCTGATGAGCGGGTAGTCGAAAGTCTCCGCCGCATAGGTGACGTCGTCGAGGACCTCGAGCATCTGGTCGACGTCGTACATGATCTCGCGATGGTCGGTTCCGAGCCGGTCGGCCACCGCCCTGGCCATGCCGATGTCAGTCCCACCCTCGGAACCGACGCACACGCTCTTGATATCATCCGTCACGAGGGATGCCGCGCATGCCACGACGCTGCTGTCGATGCCGCCGCTGAGCAGTATGTTGAGTCCATCGGTGCCGTCCATCGACCCCTTGACGCCTTCGACTATCAACGGTCTGAGAGTGTCCGCCTTGCTCCTCGAAGGTCTCTTGGCCGGCCCCGAGCTCCTCGGCCTGATCGAGAAGAACCCCTTTCCATGGACGAGGAACCTCCCAGGAGGGAAAGGGGCAAAATCCTCCCCCACCAAGAGCTGCGACTTCATCTCCGAAGAGTATGTGCCGCGTCTCGCGCCGCCTGACAGGTAGAGGGGCTTCAGCCCGTACCTGTCCCTGGCCAACACGGTCTTGCCCCGGTCGGATATCGCCACGGCGAATGCCCCGTCCAGGTGACCGAACATGCTCGTCCCGAGCTTCCTGTACATCCCTAACATCAGTTCCTGGTCGCTGTATGGTCGCTCCACCGGGCCCACGAACCTCTCGTAGAGCCAGTCCCTGTTGAATATGCTCGAATCGCTGGCGACCGAGATGCCGTCGTGTTCCGCTATCGGCCGGAGCCTCGTCTCGTTCCCTATCCTCAGTTGCCTCGCCCCAAGGACCTGCCGGTCGTCTTCGACCACCTTGGTCGCATCTGGTCCCCTGTGGGCTATCTTCCTCAGCATCTTCTTGACCAGAGGTCCGTCGTTCCATCCATATGTTCCCGCTATGCCTTCCATCACGCAACACCGTTCTTATCACATCTCGACCATGTCCAGGTCCTTCTCGGTCATCCCGAGCGCCCCGATCCTCTCGTTCTCGGGGACAGGCTTTCCAGTGGTGCGGTCCACGGCCACGCACGCGCCATCCAGTATTGCGGTGGTTATCCTGCCCTTGGCCACGGCACCACCGGTGAGGTCGGGTGCGTCCAGGAGCCCGTCCTTGACCGCCCAGTATAGGGTCTCGGGGTCCGTGAGCGGGTCCTCTGGCCTCTTATGGCCAGCCCGCTTGACCGCGTCCACGAGGAACTTCGCGTCCTTGATCAACTGAACCTTACGCGCGGCCACCGCAGGGTCGGCGAGAGGATCAGGCAGACCGAGCAGCGCCTTCTGGACCGCCCCTCGGGCGATCATGCAGCTCTCGATGACATCATCGGCGGTCGCTACATGGTCAGCCTCGCTGAATCCCACCACATGGACTATGTGCGGTCTCAGGACCATGGCAGAGAAGACCGAAGCGGCCATCTGCCCCTTGGCCACCTGTGGCGAGGATGACAGGGACGCGAGCCCTGAACGCACCATCCTCAGCACTTTGAATGTATCGTTGGCCAGGGATTCGACCATCTCCTGCTTCGCGGCCATTTTCGCAATGTCCATCGAGGGCGAGATCCCGGTGGGCGTGTCGAACATGAACTGACAGACGTAGGTCCTCACGCCGAGCGCGCGTGCGTTGTATGCGGCGATGTATGCGGTCGCGAGTTCGACGGTGTCCCCGCACTTTCTTAGGGCCCACTGGTGCGACTCGTTCACTTCGACTGGGACGCCCATCTCGACGTAGTGTCGGATGGCTGCCTGGTTCTCCGCGACGGCCTCTTTCAGCGGTCTCTTGGACCTCCCGTCGAGTTCGCTGTACCACATGAGAGGGACCGCTCCCCATGCGATGTCGATGGTATCCTTGAGCATGTCCGCCCATTTGACGAGGTCCCTGGTGCCGCTGTAGCACCTGAGGAGTGGGTGGTTCCCCACCCTCGTCGCATCCCTGATGGCCATGAGGTCCTCGCGGGTCCTGATGGGGACGCCGCCAGCGCCGTCGAGCTTCGGGTCCATCTCGTTCCGCCTGAAGAAGGATTCCTGGGCGTTCTGATCCGGCGCTATGGACAGGATGTCGAGCGCCCGGCTCTCCGCGATCCTCCTTGCTCCCAGCACAGTCTCCTTCATGTCCGGTAGGCCGAAGTGATGTCGTATGAGCGGTAATGGGAACGACGCCTCGACACGGGTGACAAGGTCAGAGCTGGGCACGCTGGAACCTCTGCTGGAGATGCCTCCCTTGAGGGCGGCGACTATCGCGTCCTGTGGCTCGCTGCCGTCGAACACAGCTTGGAAGACGCCCGTCTCTCGCGCTATCGCGGCCACAGGGGGTGTTCCGCCGAAGAAGTATCTGGGCTTCCGGAGTTCGGGGTCGGCCTCCAGCGCGCATTTGAGCTCGTCCAGGACCGCTTGGGCGGACCCGGGGCTGAGTCTGTAGCTCACGGCGACGATGTCCGGAACCTCCTTCTTGACGCTCTCTAGAAGGGTCCTTATCGGGACGGCGGGGCCCAGGAAGACGGTAGTGTGCCCATGGGTCCTTGCGGCTGACAGGAATGCCTGGATGCCTGCGACATGGACGCAGTTCCCTACCGCGGCGCCAAGTATCCTCACTTCTGCACCCCCCTGAGCGCGAGCATCCTGATCTGCTCCACAGACTTGCCCGCGAGACCGACCCTCTTCATGGTCCTTCCCTCTGCCCAGAAGTTGATCCCGTGGATGCAGGATGCCATGTGTATGAGCGCTGATAGAGTGGGCGTCTTCACGCCCAGCTGCATGCCAGCGGACACCATTGGCACGAGGCTCATCGGCACATCTTCGAGTATGTATCGGTGAGTGAGTGTCGCAGGTGCCCTCACGCCTTTGTATCCCGGGGTCGCCTGGATCGCATCGTAGAGGGTCCTGCCTGGCGAGCCATAGGCCAAGTACAGCCACTCCCTGGCCGTGTGGAGGTGCACGCCGAGGGCGGTTCCCAGGGCGACCCGCTCAGAGTCTGCCGCCTCGAGGACCTTCGCCGTGGATGGTGATATGCCCTCGAGGTAGTACTCGAAGTCGCCGTGCGTGGATTCTATCCTCGCGGCGTTCAGGATCGTCAGTGAGGGATGGAATATCGCCCCGATGTTGTCGAGGCTCGTCTCGAGCACATTACTCGCGGCGACGAACTCGGGGAAAGCCTTCCTGAGGTCATGGAGGACGTCCGGTGTCTTGTGGGCGGGGATGGCTGCCACGGGGACTGAGTTCTTGACCTGCAGGATACGCGCCCTGGCGAACTCCGCGTGCCTCGACACATAGATGAAAGTCTGCGCTTCCGAGACCGTCGGTGGACGCCTTGCTCCAGTCTCTTTCATCACCTGGGTGAACTCGAGTGCGCCGAAGGTCCTTCCGGGGTGCAGGACCACGATCTGATCTGGCTTGACGTGCGGCGCGACCAGTTGCGCAACTTGCCGATGGCCCGAGGACGGCACAACGACCATGATGAGGTCCGCCCCATCGATGGCTGCCGCGATGTCGTCCGTGGCCAACTCCAGCTCCCCGAAGCCCTCGACCTCCCCCTCGACGTCGATGCCACCCCTGTCAATGACATTGTCCACTCTCTCGCGGGTGCGGTTCCATAGCCTCGTACGGAACCCCATGATGGCGAGGTGCCCTGCCATGGCCAGGCCTCCATGGCCTGCGCCGAGGACGGCGAACACTGGTTTTCGTTCTCTCCTCTTCTTTGCGGACATAGGCTGTCGCCGGTTCCGTCATAAATCAATAGGGTGCCTCTTCATGAGCCATGGAGGTGGGTCGAGGCATCCTGTGAGTAAATGTGAATAATGATGAGTAACTATTAATTTGTTGCCCGTCTTTCTCATGGCACGGAAACAAACGTGGAGAGAGTCTGATAGGATGGTCGGTTCGACAACCAAGAATCTTGTGAAGTGGGTCATCCAGTCTGACAGACGCCTGGTCACCTTGAGATGCTTCAAGCACGCGCAGTTCCTCGGAGCGTCCGATATCTCCCAGAGCACTGGCCGTTCGATCCAGAACTCGAGCACTGCGCTCTCCGAGCTTGAAAGGATGCGCGTGGCGGAGCAGCTCGAGCCCGGCAGACGCACGTGGAAGAAGTATCGCCTCACGGACACTGGTAAGGTGGTGCTGGAGTATGTGGAGCGTGAACTGAGCACGGGCATGTTCGAGAGGCTCGCGGACGAGTTCTCGTTCCGGTACGTTCGAGATGCCTTCCGTCTGATCGTCACCGAGCCTATCATCGTCACGAAGGGGATGGGGCTCAGGGACGTTGTCGAGAAGGTCCTCGAGGACCCGAGGACTCGCAGCGCGTATGTCGTCGACTCGAAGCACAGGGTCGTCGGCATGATCGCCCTGAAGGAGATGCTCGAAGCGATAGAGGGTTCACTGTCGCTGTTCGAGAATGTCCGGCCGCCCGCAAGGCTGAGACAGAGGCGCAAGTTGACGCCGTTCTCTGTCGAGGCGCACATGTTCAAACCCGTGACTGTGATGGAGGATGACAGGATCATCGACGCCCTCGAGAAGATGATCGAGCACGGGCAGGAGGACCTGCCCGTTGTGGACGAGAACGGCGTTCTCATAGGGGAGCTGAACGGCTTCGAGATACTGTTGCTCGGAAGCGAGGTCATGAGGCGCCAGGAGAGGGACCTGGAGACGGGCACGTGAAGCTGCACTGACCCCCCCTGCCACACCCCCATTTTCGACAGAGGAAGTTTTAAATGGGGTAACCGGATATGCGCGGTAATGGTCCCAAAGGAACGCATAGAGAAGATAGTGGAGGGCTACGACAAGGACAAGATAACCGTAGCGACCGTGTGCTCCCACACTTCCCTGCAGATCTTCGACGGCGCCCGCAAGGAGGGCTTCAAGACCCTGGGCATAACCGTCGGTCAGAACATCAAGTTCTACGATGCTTTTCCGAAGGGCAAACCTGACGAGTTCCTGAAGGTCGACTCCTACCTGGACCTGCTCGACATGGCGGACGAACTCGCTGCCAGGAACGTCATACTCGTGCCCCACGGATCCTTCGTGGAGTACATGACCCCGAAGAAGTTCGAGGAGCTCGAGGTCCCCACATTCGGCAACAGGCGCGTGCTCGAGTGGGAGAGCAACAGGCACATGGAGCGCCAATGGCTCGTGTCCGCGGGCGCCGAGATGCCGAACATCATCGAGGACCCGAAGATGATAGATCGGCCCGTGCTCGTCAAGTACGACGGCGCGAAGGGCGGGCGCGGATTCTTCATCGCGAAGGACTACCCCGACTTCAAGCTGGGCATAGACAGCTCGCAGAGGTTCACCATCCAGGAGTACGTGCTCGGCACCAGGTACTACATACACTTTTTCTACTCGCCCGTGAGGACCGAGGGGTACAAGCTCAAGAAGGGCGTGCTCGAGCTCCTGAGCATGGACAGGAGGGACGAGTCCAATGTCGATGAGATGTACAAGCTGGGTGCGCAGGAGGAGCTGAAGAAGCTCGGCCTGTTCCCGTCGTTCGTCGTCACTGGCAACATACCCGTGGTCGTCAGGGAGTCGCTCCTGCCCAAGCTGCTCGATCTCGGCGAGAAGGTGGTCGAGCGCTCGATCGAGCTGTTCGGCGGCATGATAGGCCCGTTCTGTCTGGAGAGCATCGTCACGGACGACCTCAGGATCAAGGTGTTCGAGATTTCCTCCAGGATCGTCGCGGGCACCAACCCGTTCATATCCGGCTCGCCGTATTCCGATCTGCTGGAGCTGGATGTGTCGACCGGCCGGAGGATCGCCCAGGAGATCAAGTTCGCCAAGGACAACGATGTGCTCCCGGAGGTGCTCTCGTGAGACAGTACTACTTCATACTCGCAGACTCTGAGCTGGAACTGATTCCGTCCGAGATCGTCAACGAGAGATGCGTGCTCAACAACGCCCGCGCTCGCGGCAAGGCGCCAGAGAAGATACTCCTGGACGCGTCGCACCACCACCCAGCGTTCGGCAAGATCAGGGAATCGGACAGGCGTGGCCGGCCAGATATCCCGCACTTCTTCCTCATGCTCTGTCTCGATTCCGACCTCTCGGTCCAGGGCAGGCTGAGGGCGTTCGTGCACACTCGCAACAACGATGTCATCGCTGTGAACCCGGAGACGAGGCTCCCGCCGAACTACCCGCGCTTCGTCGGCCTCATCGAGACGCTGTACGAGAAGCAGGTCGTGCCATCCGCTGAGAACGCCCTCCTGGAACTGAGGCAGGGCGTGACCCTGGAGACGCTCGTGTCCGCGCTGAAGCCGGACGAGGTCGTCGTCCTGGACACGAACGGCGAGAAGACGGATTCGTTCGCTGAGAAGATGGTCGAGCTCAAGGGCGACAGGATCGTCATCATCGTGGGCGGCTTCTCGAAGGG
>DUKU01000073.1:3531-14909 GCA_013329135.1 Thermoplasmata archaeon | reverse complement strand
AACGCGAGCTGGTTGCTAGGCACCTCGCCGACGGCCACGAACACACCGTTGACTGGTTTCGTCTCGACGACGCCGGTCTTCATGTTCCTCAACTTGACCGCCGTCACCTCGTCCGCGCCGACGATCTCCTCCACGACCGTGTCGAACAGGACGGGTATCTTCCTCTCGGCGACGCTCTCTTGGAGATGCTTGTCCGCCCTGAGTGAGTCACGCCTGTGAACGATCGAGACCTTGCACCCTATGGAGTGCAGATACAGTGCATCCGTGAGTGCCGTGTTGCCTCCTCCGACCACGATCGCCTCGCGCGTCTTGTAGAAGAAACCGTCGCAGGTCGCGCAGTAACTCACACCCCTCCCAGTCATACCGTCCTCGCCTTTGACGCCCAGCTTCCTGTGTGTGGAGCCGGTCGTAAGTATGAGCGCGCGAGAGAAGTACTTCCCCGCGCCCGACGACACCTCGAACCTCTCCCCGCCCTTGACCCGGACGATCTCCTCGCCCTCCCTGATGTCCACATACCTGCGAGCGTGCTCGGCCATGTGATCCATCAGTTTCATGCCCGGAACCTCTGGGAATCCTGGATAGTTCTCAATCATCGGACTCGTCAGGACCTGACCACCGGGGACACCTTTCTCCAGGATGAGGCAGCTCAGTCCCGCCCTGCGGGCGTAGATGCCAGCCGCGAGGCCGGCCGGACCTGCCCCGATGATAAGCACGTCAAACTCCTGAACCCCGTCCTCTCCCTGGGTCGAGGAGATTCCATCAATCGTCATCGAACGACTGAATCACATGATGGTTATTTGACGTTTGCCCGTGAGACGTGCGACCGTGGACATCACGACTCATACATCAGCGTTGATCCGATAAAAGATAAAATAGTGAATCCAGCCTTTCAGTGGAATAATAGTCGGTGCGGCATAGACAGGACTGCTGCGGCGGCGCATCATTACATCCAGGTGCGTTCGTACATGGATACTGAAACGATTACCGCATTCCTCGCAATCGGTTCAATCATATTCCTTGGGTTTTTCGGGAACTTGATATTTACAAGATTCAGAATCCCCGACGTATTGATACTCGTAGCGCTGGGGATAATTATAGGACCTGACATCCTGGGCGAACGTTTCAACCTGGTCACCTACGATGCGCTCGCCGCAATTGACAACTTCAAGGGACTCTTCCTATCTGCTGCCCTCGTCGTAATCCTGTTCGATGCTGGACTGAGTCTGGACATCCGGTCGGTCTTCGAGTCCATGAGACTCACTATATTCATGTCGCTTGCGGCATTCCTGGGGTCGTTCATCCTCGTCGGGGTCGTGCTCCACCTCGTGATGGGCATGGATCTCCTCCTCGGTCTCACTCTAGGCGCCATAGTGGGCGGAACTAGCGGGGCAATCGTGATCCCGATTGTGTCGAAGATGCGCATTCGTCCCCAGACCAAAGCGATGCTGATAAGCGAAAGCATCGTGACCGACGTGCTCGTGATTGTCGTGGCCCTCACGATGCTCACAGTGATTCTGACAGGAGAACTTGAACTGCTAGCAGTGTCCAAAGACCTTGCCAGCAAGTTCCTGGTCGGTGGTATCGTTGGCGCCTTAGCGGGTGTTGGCTGGCTATTTGTGCTACAGAGGATGCAGAACCAGCCACTGAGTTACATGATCACTATCGCAGCACTCTTCATCATCGCAGGCGCTGTAGAATTGCCCCCCATCAGCAGCTCCGGCGCGGTCGCCGCTCTGACTTTCGGGCTCGCAATCGGCAACAAGCAATTCGTGAAGAGGAGACTGTCCTCCTTGGCCCTGTCAACAACTACCAATCCTCAGATACAACAATTCCACTCTGAGATCACATTCTTCGTGAGGACATTCTTCTTCGTGTATCTCGGCCTGTTCTTCAGAATTGGCACGTTCACGGAAGTCCACCTAATCGCGGGTCTGCTTGTGATAAGCATGGTTGTCCTTGTAAGGTGGATCACATCCATGGCCGCGTGGCGCCTTGGAGACCTCAGCATCGAAGATGCTGAAACGGTCTTTGCAAGCATGCCGCGGGGATTGGCCGCAGCCGTGCTCGCAACCTTGCCCGCGGTAATGCTGGCAGAGGGGGTCAGCACTTGGTCTGACGATTTGGGACTGCTGTTCTTGAACACAACCCTAATCGTCATAATTGGCACCACGCTCCTCACGACCGTCCTCAGTTTCGCAACGGAGAAGGGGATCGACAGAAGACAGAGGCGCGATCCGAGGAAACATCTGGTGGGACGTTGACTCGGCTCAGAGCCTCATGATGACTTCCTCTGTGAACCTGCGCGTGCCCACGAAATGTGAGGCACTGGTCGGTAGCGCGGCATCCCTGGTCACAATCCTCGCCCCAAGCGTCTTCTCGATCGCACAGACGATTGTCCCCGCGGCATGCTCGAAGCCAAGGTTCTGAAGCATCATCGCCCCTGACAGTATGATGGCACAGGGATTCGCGACGTCATTGCCTGCGTACTTGGGGGCCGTGCCATGGACAGGCTCGAAGACCGCGACATCATCACCAAGGTTAGCGCCTGGTGCGAATCCTAGTCCACCAACTTGTGCAGCACATGCGTCTGCAAGATAGTCTCCATTCAGATTGGGTGTCGCGAGCACAGAGTACTCAGATGGGCGGGTCAGGACTTGCTGGAACATGTTGTCCGCTATTCTGTCATTGATCAAGATCTTACCATCAGTGATCGGTCCCATCAGCTCGGATTCGATGACGGTCTGCCCCGAGAACTCCTCTTCAGCTACCTCGTAGCCCCAGTCTCTGAACGCACCCTCCGTGAACTTCATGATGTTGCCCTTGTGGACAAGAGTCACCACTTTCCGCTCGTGAGAGATCGCGTGTCTAATCGCCGCAGTGACAAGCCTCTTGGTAGCGCGCTCAGAGATGGGTTTCAGACCAATGCCTGTGTCCTCGGTGAGTTCGATTGCAAAGGCGTCTCTGAGAAAATCCCTCATCTTCCTCGCCTCGTCCGACCCACGCTTCCACTCAAGACCCTTGTAGACGTCCTCGGTGTTCTCTCTGAATATGACCAGGTCAACACTCGCAGGATGTCTTACTGGTGATGGAACGCCCTCGAAGTATCTCACCGGTCTGACGGATGCGTAAAGGTCCAGCATCTGTCTCAGTGCCACGTTCAGGCTCCTGATTCCGCCCCCTACGGGAGTCGAGAGCGGCCCCTTCAGAGCCACCCCGGCGCGCCTTATCGTCTCGACCGTCTCTTTTGGCAACCATTCGCCGCCCGACTTGAACGACGATTCTCCCGCCGCGAGTTCACGCCAGAGTATCGACGGGCCGTTGTCATCTGTCTTGATGAGTGCCGCATCCACAACACGCCTAGCTGAGTCCATAACCTCCGGGCCGATGCCATCTCCAGGGACGAATGGCACCTCGATTGTCCTTGCTTCTAGAGGCATACTCACACCCCCTCAGTCAAACGCGAACCCCCCGTGTTTCTTCAGGTGTTCGACCAGACCGCCATCTTCCAGCAGGACGCACATGATACGAGGGATTGGTGCAGTTGTGACCTTGACTGCTCTAGCCGGACAGGTGACCTCACCATGGGTGAGGTCGATGACCAGGCCGTCCCCCGCAGAGATCCAGTCGGTATCACACTGCAACAACGGGAGCCCGACGTTGAACGAGCTCCTGTAGAAGATGCGCGCGTACGACTTGGCCAGGACCGCGGACACCCCCGCGGCCTTTAAGGCTCTCGGAGCCTGCTCTCTGCTCGACCCGCAGCCGAAGTTCCTGCCCGCGACGATGAGGTCCCCTGGGCTCACTCTTGCCGCGAACCCCGGGTCGATGTCCTCCATCACGTGTTTCGCGAGGTCGGCCATCTCGTCGATCTTGAACTTGTACCGGCCGGAGATGATGTAGTCTGTGTTGATGTCATCGTTCGGCTCGAACCTGTGAGCATTCCCTTTCAAGATGTGGGCCATGACTCACACCTCCCGCGGGTCCGTAATCTCGCCCATGACTGCGGAGGCGGCTGCGGTCTCAGGAGACACGAGGAATATGTTGACATCCATGTTGTTGCCCATCCGGCCTCTGAAGTTCCGGTTCGCCGTGGACACGACATTCTCCCCATCTGCGGGGATGCCCGCGTGAGTCCCGACGCACGGCCCGCATCCCGGCGGCATAACGACCGCGCCAGATCTGAGGAGCCCTCGGATCAGACCGGCATCCATGGCCTCGAGCAACACTTCCTTCGACGCTGGAGCGACTATCATCCGAACACCCTCCTTCACACGACGGCCGCGCATGACCTTCGCTACGGATTCGAGATCGCTCAGGCGTCCGTTGGTGCATGTCCCTACAAAGACCTGATGGACTTTCGTCCCCCTGAGGTCAGAGACGTCGCGCACATTGTCCACCTTGTGCGAGACGGCGACCTTGGGGACGATGTCCGAGAGGTCGAAGGCCATGCTCTTCTCGTATTCCGCATCAGGATCACTCGCCACGCCTGGCCCAGATACGAGACCTCTGGACGAGAACCAATCGCATGTCATCTGATCGCACGGGAACGGACAGAACTTGGCACCCATCTCGACAGCCATGTTTGCGACAGTCATGCGACCATCCATCGATAGGGACCGAAGTCCGTCACCGACGTACTCGATGGATTTGTACGTCGCACCGTCGGCGCCGACCTTGCCTATCACGTCCAAGATGAGGTCCTTCGCGCTCACGAACGGGGAGAACGCGCCTCGTAGCTCGATTCGATGAGATTCTGGCACCCTGAACCACAGCTTCCCTGTGAACGTCGCTGCAGCCACGTCGGCCGACCCGAGGCCTGTCGAGCATGCATTCAGAGCGCCGTAGGTGCACGTGTGTGAATCAGCCCCGACCACGAGGTCTCCCGGG
Source organism: Thermoplasmata archaeon (assembly GCA_013329135.1). Classification (GTDB taxonomy): domain Archaea; phylum Thermoplasmatota; class Thermoplasmata; order UBA10834; family UBA10834; genus UBA9653; species UBA9653 sp9653u. The sequence goes on along the minus strand of DUKU01000073.1, from coordinate 10,022 downwards.
AGGACCTTGCCGCTCTCAGGGATGACCTGATGGCACACGCCTTCGCCGATGTCGTGGAGCCGGATCCCTTTCGATCTTGCGAAGGACCTTATCCGTTCATGTATCCTGGACACGTTAGCCGATGGACTGGGCGAGCTGTGGTCGATGACCAGCGCCATGCCTCGCCGAGTGCCAGGCGTCTCGAAACCAAGAGCCTCCAGTTCCCTCATCATCATCGTTGAGGTACCGTCCTGAGCCATGCAGAAATCAACTGAGGCGACGGTGATGTCCCCAGCCGAGCAGTCGGATCCCGAGTGAGCGCCCAGGACCTTCTCGGCGATTGTCTTTCCCATGCTGCATCGCCCCCTTCAGCCGCCCCATGGGATGTTGGCATCCACCGCAGCCAGCTTCTTCTCAGACCGGCTGACATGGTCTGAGTGATCCGTGCCTCCGACGAGCCTTGAGTATATCTGGATGAACTCCGCATCTGTGATATCCCTCTTGGTCATCTCGCCAGCATTGCTGACTTCCCGCCTGAGCGCCTCGATTGTCTCAGGGGGGGCAACCAGCCCGAGCTGGTCCAGTTTGTGCCTTATCGATGCTTTCCCCGAGTGCTTCCCGAGCGATATCCTCCGCGACACGCCCAGCATCGCGGGGTCGAACGCTTCGTACATCTGCGGGTCTTTGAGAATGCCATCCACGTGTATGCCGGACTTGTGGGTGAACATATTCCCTCCGACGACGGGATAGTTGAGCGGTATCTCGAGCCCTGACGCCTTCTCCACACGCTTGCAGAGGGGGATTATGTGCTCTGGCCGATACTTCTGCACGCCGTAGTGAGTGCGCAGATTCATCACCAGGACCTCGAGCGGCACGTTCCCCGCGCGTTCGCCAAGGCCGTTCACTGTCGTGGACAGCCACAATGTGCGGTCCCGGAAGGATGCAGCGGCTTCGCATGCGGCGAGGGCGTTCGCCACCGCCAGACCGAAGTCGTTGTGCGCGTGGAACTCGACGTCGATATCGACATTGGACATGATCTTCGCGACCAGGGACGACGAAGCTGCCGGTGTGAGTATGCCCACGGTGTCGCATATACGGAACCTGTCCCCTCCGGCATCCTTGCCCATCCTCGCGAACTCTACGAGGTAGTCCGGATCGCTCCTGGTCGCATCGCCTGCGTTGAAGCAGACATACACTCCGTGACCCTTGGCGAACTCGACGCAGTCGACCAACATCTCGAGCTGCTCCGTCTTCGTGATCTTGAGTTTGTTCGCGAGGGCGATGTCGGACGTGTCCGTTGACACGGACACAGCGTCAACGCCGTGCGATATCGAATCTTCGATATCGGCCTTCACCATCCTGTTCCAACCCATGATGGACGTTCCGTTCAAGCGGGAGCTCAGCCTCTTGGCGCACTTCCTGTCGCTGTCGTTGTAGGTGGCGAATGTCTCGACCTGCTCAACCCCGAGCATCTCGAGACCGACGGCGATCTCGACCTTCTCATCACACGTGAATGAGATGCCTGGCATCTGTTCGCCGTCCCTGCAGGTCGTATCGACCAGTTTTAGGCGTCCGAGTCTGGACTTGGCAGCACCGGGCTCCGCTCCGTCCCCCGTGAGGGCGTGGTCTGTCGAACATGCACAGGCATTGTTCCATGTTGCTCCCTTGTGGCTCAATTCCGTCACCGTCCGCATGCGACGACCGGCAGCACGACCCGTGCTGCCCCGATGTCGTCGGTCACGCGAAGGGGGATTCGAGAGCTTCTGTATTTATCATTGTGCCTATAATTCGACATTATTATGGCTAATTGCCGAAACGATTGCCCGATATAGTGGTCAAATGACCTGTTAATACCATAATGCGTGTGCGATTGCCCTTCAATATGAGTTCTCCCCCGACTGACGACGCATGGTTCACACTGATTGAATGAACATCGCGCCATGCGGCCACGGGCTGCCACCTGTCCCGTCAGCTTCTCGAGAATACCTCTTTCCCGGGGAAGACCGCGCGCCTTCCCAGCTCCTCCTCTATCCTGAGGAGCCGGTTGTACTTGGCCGTGCGCTCGCCCCTCGACGGGGCGCCGGTCTTGATCTGGCCCGCATTCGTGGCGACACTCACATCGCTTATCGTGGTGTCCTCCGTCTCGCCCGACCTGTGGGAGACCACGCATGCGTACCCTGACCTGGCCGAGAAACGCATCGTGTCCAAGGTCTCCGTCAGAGTGCCTATCTGGTTGACCTTGACGAGGACGGCGTTCGCGATCCCCTGGCGAACCCCCTCCTCCAGTATCCTCCGGTTCGTGACGAACACGTCGTCTCCGACGAGCTGCACTTTGCGCCCGAGCCTGGAAGTGATGGTCTTCCACCCTGCCCAGTCCTCCTCGGACATCGGGTCCTCGATGGAGGCGACCGGGTACGACTTGCACAGGTCCGCGTACATATCGATCATCTCCTCCGGGGTCAGCTGCTCCATCGTGCTCTTCTTGAAGACGTACGCTGTGCCATCGAAGAACTCGCTCGCGGCCGCGTCCATGGCCAGGAAGACGTCTCTCCCCGGCCTGAGCCCTACCTCCTCGGCCGCGGCGATGATGAGTTCGAGGGCCTGCTGTGTCGACCCGAGCCTGGGTGCGAACCCGCCCTCATCTCCGACCGCGGTGCTCAGTTTCTGCTTCCTCAGCAGGGCCTTCAGAGAGTGGAACACCTCCGACCCTCGTCTCAGAGATTCGCTGAAGCTCTTTCCCATGGGGACGACCATGAACTCCTGGAGGTCGAGGTTGTTATCGGCGTGCGCACCGCCGTTGAGTATGTTCATCATCGGCACTGGGAGGGTCCTGGCCTTCGGCCCGCCTAGGTGCCTGTAGAGAGGTACGCCCTCGTCGGCGGCCGCCGCGTGCGCCACGGCCAGGGATACGCCGAGGACCGCATTGGCCCCGAGCCGGGACTTGTTGTCGGTACCGTCAATGACCAGCAGGAGTGCATCGATCTCCGACTGTTCCGACGGGTCCATGCCCTTGAGCTTGGGAGCGATCGTCTTGTTGACGTTCCGGACGGCGTTCTGGACACCTTTGCCCATGAACCGAGAGCTGTCCCCGTCCCTGAGCTCGACAGCCTCCTTCGTGCCGGTGGACGCTCCGGAAGGCACAGCGGCCCGACCCACCTTGCCGTTGGACAGCGTCACATCGACCTCGACAGTCGGGTTGCCCCTGGAGTCGAGGATCTCCCGCGCCTTCACAGCAGCGATCTTCGCCATTATTATCAGGACAATGAACAACGAATCACGATAAATACCGATTGGATGAAGGCGGTGGGGCGGCGACGCTCTTCCTTCCCCGGTGGACGCCGGAAAGGTTTATTTACGACGCCTCCAGCTGACCACGTGCAGATGAACGAGTTCGCGCACCTGGACCCCCGACTGAACGAGTTCCTCAGGGGCCAAGGGATCGTCGAGCCGACGGAACCGCAGAGAAAGGCGATACCAGCCATCCTGTCGAGCGAGCACCTTCTCCTGGTCGCGCCCACGGGCATTGGCAAGACGGAAGCGGCCATGTTGCCGATCCTCACGCTGCTGGCCAAGGAGAAGGGCCCGGGAATCAAGTGCCTCTACGTGACCCCTCTCAGGGCGCTCAACAGGGACTTGCTCAAGCGGCTCAAGGAGATGGGTAACTCTGTCGGGGTCAAGGTGGCGGTCAGGCATGGAGACACCCCGCAATCGGAGAGGACGGCGCAGTCGAAATCTCCCCCCGATGTCATGATCACCACGCCCGAGACGCTCCAATTGCTGTTCACGGGCCGCAACCTGCGAAGACATCTAGCCAATGTGCGGCACGTAGTCATCGATGAGATACACGAACTCGCCGAGGACGAGCGCGGAGCTCAGCTCGCAGTGGGGCTCGAGAGGCTCGTCGGCATCGCAGGGGAGTTCCAGCGGATAGGGCTCTCCGCCACGGTGGGTTCGGTCAACGAGGTGTCGGGGTTCCTTGCGGGCATGGGAAGGGATGTCGTCGACCTGAAGGTGTCAGCGGCGAAGGAGATGGTCATATCTGTCGAGAGTCCGCAGGTCGGCCAAGACGACAAGGCCTTGGCCACGCGCCTCCAGACGGACGAGAAGCATGTCGCTGCGATGAGGAGGTGCAGGGAGCTCATAGAGGGACACAACTCCACGTTGTTCTTCGTGAACACGAGGGACTACGCGGAGGCGCTGGGAGTCCGGTACCATCTGTGGGACGAGGCTTTCAGCGTCGGTGTGCATCACGGTTCACTCTCCAAAGACATCAGAGTGCAGATGGAGGACGACTTCAAGGAAGAGCGGCTCAAGGCCTTGATCTGCACATCATCGCTCGAGCTCGGCATCGACATCAGCTCGGCGGACTTCACGATCCAGTTCAACTCGCCCAGGCAGGTCACGAGGCTCATACAGCGCGTAGGCAGGGCGGGGCACAAGCATTACGAGACCTCCACCGGGAGCGTCATCACGACGACTCCTGCGGAGACCGCGGAGAGCCTCGTGATAGCCCGGAGGGCCATGCTCGAGGAGCTCGAGCGGTACCGCATACGTCAGAACCCGCTGGGAGTGCTTGCGAACCAGCTCGTGGCCATGACCCTCACGGAGCCTAAGGTGGACCAGGATTGGGCGTACTCGACCATCAAGAGGAGCTACCCATTCAGGAGCCTCCTCAAGGCGGACTTCGACGAGGTTCTGAGGCTCCTCGCCGAGCTGCACATACTGTGGAACGACGAGACGACTTTCAAGAAGAAGACGAACGGCATGAGGCACTTCTTCGACAACATATCGATGATCCCGGACGAGAGGACCTACAGGATACGCGAGGTGTCCTCGAGGAGGGTGATAGGGACTCTTGACGAGAGCTTCGTCGCGTCGTACGCGGAACCGTACGCTACATTCGTGGCACGCGGGAGGACATGGCGCGTGATTGAGGTCGGCGAGGACGAGGTCATGGTCGAGCAGGTCCGGGAGATCGGCGCGACGCCATCCTGGATAGGCGAGGAGATACCGGTCCCCTACGAGGTCGCGCAGGAGGTCGGCGCCATGCGCAGGCTGCTCCCTATGGACATCTACCCGGCCGACGGGACGACGAAGAAGGAGGTCGTGGACTGGGTCGCACGTCAGAAGGACCTACCAGTGCCAACTGACAAACTCGTGACCGTCGAGCAGGGCGACGGGGTCATAGTCATCAACTGCTGCTTCGGGAGCAGGGTCAACGAGACCCTGGCGAAGCTCATCACGACGCTCCTGGCCGCCAGGTTCGGTGAGAGCATCGGCGTGCACACCGAGCCTTACTCGATCGTGCTCGAGGTGCCTAGAGGGCTCAGGGTTGACGATGTCCTCCGGACGATTAAGGAGACCGACACCGCAGGCCTGCATCAGCTCATGAGGCTCATCGTGCGCAACTCCTCCGACCTCCGCTGGCAGTTCGTCCATGTGGCGAAGAAGTTCGGGGCGGTGCGGAAGGACGCCGACTACAAGATGCTGAACGTCTCGAAACTGATCGACGTGTTCGAGCGCTCGCCCATATTCGAGGAGGCGGTCTCAAAGACGCTCTGGGAGAACATGGACGTGGAAGGCACGGCAGCCGTCCTCAAGAGGATACAGGAGGGCACGGTCGAACTGAGGGCCGGCAAGCTCTCTCCCATGGGCGCAGAAGCGATCGGCGACCGTCGCGATCTCGTCCAGCCACAGAGGGCGGACAAGACCGTCCTGCTGGCGCTCAGGGACCGGCTGGCGTCCGAGGACATCGTCCTCGTGTGCATGAACTGCAGGAGCCAGCGGAGGACGACCGTGGGGGCGCTCCCTGACAGGGTCAAATGCGCGAAGTGCGGCGGGGTTCTTGTCGCGGCTCTGCAGCCCTATGCGAAAAAGGACTTCGATGTCCTGCGGAAGGGTGCCTCGGACGAGGAGGGAAGGCGGGCACTCAAGAGGATATACAAGAACGCGAACCTGGTGATGGCCCATGGCAGGAAGGCGGCCGTGGCGATGGTCGGCAGGGGCGTGGGGGCGGACACCGCAGCGAGGATACTCGCCAGGTACCACCTCGAGGATGATGAGTTCCTCAGAGACATACTCGCAGCCGAGATCACATACGCCAGGACGAAGAGGTTCTGGGACTAGCGCCTCGGCGGGCGGAAGCCCAGGCCTATCACATAGACCTCCGAGCTCGATTCCCTGGAGGCCCTCGGATGATTCGTGTGGTGCTCCTCGAACCTGCGCCTCACGCTGTCAGTGAACGACTTGCCCAGATCACCCGAGAACATCTTGGCGACGAAATCGCCGCCAGGCTTCAGGACCTTGACGGCGAATACGAGCGCATGCTCGCACAGCTCGACCGAGCGTGCGTGGTCGTACGTGTAGTTGCCGCTGATGTTCGGGGACATGTCCGATAAGACGACATCCGCCCCCTCTGGGGCCATCTCGAGGATGCGTTCGGCGACCGACTCGTCCCTGATGTCACCCCTCACGACAGTGACGCCCTCGATCGGCGCGACCCGGTCGATGTC
>DUKU01000073.1:1644-3410 GCA_013329135.1 Thermoplasmata archaeon | reverse complement strand
CCGCCAGGAGAGGCGCCCAGGTCGACCACCGTGTCGCCGGCCTCGATGAGGGCGAACCTGAAATCGAGCTGCTTAAGCTTGTACGATGCCCTGCTCCGATAGTGCTCCCGCTTGGCCTTCCGGTAGTAGAAATCCTTCCTGTGCTGCGATCGCCAAGCCTTGGTCACGGAGAAGGGATACCCGCAGGGCGGATTTATCATTATGCAGGACCGATGGCAAAAGGTATAGGCACAATAGGCAATCGCCCAGACCGAGGCTGGTAAAGGATGCCGAAAGGTATGACCTACGCGGAGGCGGGAGTGGACATAGACAGGAAGTCTCAGAGCATCTCAGCCCTCGTCGAGCACCTCAAATTCAAGAGGAAGGGCTTCGGAAGACCACTTGACCTGCCAGGACATTTCGCCGGCCTCATCGACCTCGGGGACGTCGCGCTCACCCTTTGCACCGACGGCGTCGGAACCAAGCTGCTGATTGCGGACGAGATGAAGAAGTGGGACACCGTGGGCATAGACTGTATCGCCATGAACGTGAACGACACGATATGTGTCGGGGCGGAGCCGATCGCATTCGTGGACTACATCGCCATCGACGAGCCAGACGAGAGGAAGACGGCAGAGGTCGGCAAGGGCCTCGAGGTCGGCGCGAGGCTCTCGAATATGACCATAGTCGGAGGAGAGATCGCGGTCCTGCCGGAGCTGGTTAAGGGCTTCGACCTCGCGGGGACGTGCCTCGGAGTCGTCGACAAGGACAGGATTGTGACCGGCCAGCGGATCAAGCCGGGAGATGCCATCGTCGCGCTGCCCAGCTCTGGCGTTCACTCGAATGGGCTGACGCTCGCAAGGAAGATCGTCGAGAAGGTCGGGGTCGGCTACAAGAAGAAGGCGAAGGGGCTGCAGAAGCCCTTGGGCCTGGAACTTCTCGAACCGACGACGATCTACGTCAAGCAGGTGCTGGAGATACTGGGCAGGCACGAAGTGCACGGCATGGCGAACATCACGGGCGGAGGACTGAGGAACCTGATCAGGCTCAAGAAGGGCGTCGGGTTCGAGATCGATGACCCTATCAAACCGAACGCCATATTCCATGTGCTCCAGGAGCTCGGCGACGTATCTGACCAGGAGATGTATCAGACGTTCAACATGGGGATGGGATACTGCCTCATCGTCCCCGAGCGCGAGGCGGATGGCTGCATCAGGAAGGCTGGCAAGGGAGCGAAGGTCGTGGGTCGTGTCGGGAAGAAGGACGGCGTGAGGGTGCCGTCGCTCGGCCTCGAGTACAAGGTCTACTGATCATTTCCCGAGCAGGGAACCTATGACCGCGCCCAGGGCCGTGCATGTCTCGAGTGACATGCCTCGGGTCGTGATATCGAGGTGTTTTCCAGCAAGCTCGAACATGTCCTTTGGGAGCCCGTGAGGGCCCAGGCCGAACAACAAGAGCACTGACTTGCCCGACCGGAGAGTGGACCGGACATCCTCTGGACCGACCGACTTACCCTTCGTGGGCTTCCTGGTCGTGACGATCGCCTCGCCGAGCTGTGGTGGGAACCCCTTCTTCGGGAAATCGAACGCCGAGAACCTCCCCTTCTCTGAGAGTTCGATGAGGTACCCGCCGTCCTCGCCAATCGTCGTCGTGGTCGAGACCCATCTGGCAATCTCCGCTGGCGTGGACAGGTCCTTGTCGTAGGGGAAGCCGAATGTCGCGAGGTTGCAGTCAAAGGCGAGAGCCAGCGGTCCGGTCCTCGCGAGAACGCGCCTGTGGGCCTCGCG
>DUKU01000073.1:0-1400 GCA_013329135.1 Thermoplasmata archaeon | reverse complement strand
TCCCCGTCGAAGAATACATCCTCGTCGGGGTTCTGGTCCTGCAGCTCCTTGATCTTGTCCAGGACCTCCCGGAGGCTGAGCTCGGAGCCGTCTTTCTTTATCTTGACGAGGATCTTCTTCTGCACGCCGGACACCTGCTCTCGATAAGGAGCTAGACAGAGGTTCCTATGGAAAATCTGGATATAAATACGTTTACAGGGGGCCCAGCCACACATGTGCGGGCACGTGGGAGCGCGCAGGCACTGCTGCGCGCGCATCAGCCTTTCGGCGCGAACACGGGGTCGCCGGTCTTCCCGGCCGCCTCGCGGGCGCTCGACCGAGCCGACCCGCTCAACTTCCCGAGCTGACGGATCTTCTTCTCGAACGTGTCGACGAACTTGGGGAGCACCTTGTAGATCGGCAGGAGCATCGGGACGAACGCGACGCGCTCCTTACCTATCCCCAGTCGATCGAGCTCCGGCCCGAGCGCCTTGAGCCGCTCCTCGACTATGTGCGCGATCTCACCGTTCTCCTCGTCCGAGAGCATGATGCCGTCCGCCCCTGCCGCGAACGCGTCAAGCACTTCTTTCCTCGCGAACCTGGCAGCAGATGGCAACCTGATGATCCTGATGGCCGGCGGATACTCCAGCCTGGCGGTGCCCGCGGAGTCCGCAGCCACATACGCGAGCACATCACCGAACACGCCAAGGATGCGAATATCATCCGATGGATCTGACAGCAGGCCCTCGACCGTTGCTGCCACCTGCTGATCAGTGTAATGCGCGAGGTCGAAGACCTTGACTGGACACTCGGAGACGCATGCGCCGCAGCCGATGCAGGCGATCTGGTCCACCTGAGGCAGGTCGCTGACGGTGATCGCTTTCGCGGGGCAGACCACCTCACACGCCATGCACTTGGTGCACCTGGTGGCGTCCACTATCTGCGCCTTGACGGGGTCCAGGAGCATCCTTCCGGACCCGAGGAACTCTATCACATGCGCGGCCGTGCTCCTGCCGTCCACGACACTGTCCCGAACATCCTTCGGCCCCAAGGCCGCCCCGGCCGCGAACACGCCGCTCCTGTGCGAGGAGACAGGGTCGAGCTTGGGATGCTTCTCGGAGACGAAGCCGTCCTCGCCCAGAGGGACCTTCAGCACCTTCGCGAGCTCGTCCGTACCAGCGGATGGGACCATGGCCGTGCACAGCACGACCGTGTCGAACTCGTTCTCGATGACCTCGCCCAGGGTCACGTCTTCCGCCCGGACCATTATCCCCGCTCGGCCCTTCTGGATGTCGGAGACCTTGCCGTGGATGTACTTGACACCGAACTCCTCCATCGAGCGGACATAGAATTCCTCGAATCCCCGCCCAGCGGACCTGATGTCGATGTAGTATACGTAGACCTGCATGTACGGGAAGGTT
>DUKU01000044.1:6030-9387 GCA_013329135.1 Thermoplasmata archaeon | reverse complement strand
CTGCCGGACGGGGACATCCTCGTCATGGGAGGAATCTCCACCAATGGGCCGACCAGGACGACCGAGGTCTACGACCCTGAGGCCGACGGGTGGAGTCCTGGACCGAACATGAACGTCGCCCGCGTGGGACACACCGCGACGCTCCTGAAGGACGGGACCGTGCTCATCACCGGCGGCGAGACCGGCTCCGGGGCGGCATCGTCCGCGGAGCTGTTGGACCTCACGAAGGGCGCTTGCCTGTATGTCGGGGACATGAGCTTCGCCAGGTCGGGGCACGCCGCAGCGGCCCTCGACAGCGGCAAGGCCCTCGTCACGGGCGGGACGGACTGGATGAACGGGATCTGGAAGCAGGCGGAGGTGTACGATCCTTCTACCCACGCATTCCTGCCAGCCGGCAACATGGCGTATGCCAGGCTGTTCCTGACGCTGCAGCAGCTCGAGGACGGGAAGATCCTGGCGATAGGCGGGGACGCCGATGGGACGAGCGAGGCGTACGACCCCGACGGGAACTCGTGGGGTCCGCTGTCGCACATGAACTCCAAGAGGTACAGCGCATCATCTGTCGCAGTCGGTGGGGGCGAAGTCCTCGTCGCGGGAGGGGTCTCCGGCGAGACGGTCCTGTCCTCGGTCGAGGTCTACTCCTCGGAGCTGGACATGTGGATCGTGTCCAACGGCATGTCCGCCCCGAGGGCGAGCTTCGGCCTGGCGACGATGGCGAGCGGCCGCGTCGTCGCGACCGGCTCGTGGAGCGCGCTCGGGGCTTCGAGCACGAGCGAGAGCCTGTGCCCGTGCGACTTCACGTGGCGGACCGAGGAGCCGATGACCAAGGCGAGGGGGATGCACGGGACGGCGGTCACGTCCAACGGGACCGTGCTGGCGATCGGCGGCTGGGACGGCTCGAAGCCGCTCTCGTCCGTCGAGATGCTCGTCGAAGTGCAGGTCGAACCGGCCCCGACGCCGGACAAGTGCGAGCCCATGGACCTGCTCCCGCTCGTGAAGGCGGTCGCGGACGAGCTCAGGGGATTCTCGGAGAACGGCCTCATCGCGAAGCTGTTCGTCGCGCAGGCGGCGTATGACATCGGACAGATGGACATGTGCCTGGACGTGCTGGATGCGTTCTGCCGCCAGGTGAGCGCGTTCCACACGAGCGACCACCTGAGCGATGCGAGCGCCGGGATGTTGTACGACGGATACGCCGAGGTAGTGACCTGCCTCGGCGGCGAGCCCCTGCCGCCGATAACGTAGGTGCGCGCGCGACGGTTACGATGTCCCGCGACGCATCCTACCGGAGGGTCCCGACGCAAGGTGCGTCTGACACAGTTTTGGTCCGCCAGGGAACGCTGTCTGACGCAGAGGACATAAATACCAGAAAGGACAATGCAGTCCTCAAGCTCCATGGGATGCGGGGCGCGGAGGTGAGTAGATCAGAATAAGCAAGAGGTTGCTCACTTCAGTGGTGGTCGGCGCCATGCTGATAATCGGCACGGTGCTCGTCGTGTCGTTGATAGGCGGCGATGACAAGCCCGACATCAACACCGAGATACCCCCTGTCGATGACCAACCATCCGAGGACGACCAGGACGACACCGCCGACGACGATTCATCAACGGACGATACCGACGACTCCTCCGATGATACGTCAGATGTTGACGACACTACGGACGGAGACGAGGACGACGTCAATGACGATACCAGTGACGACGACCTCGACGGGGACACTGATGATGGAACGGACGACGGTGACGACCAGACCGACGAAGATGAAGATTCGAGCGATGACGAAGACTCCAGTGACGACGATGAGGACGAAGCCGACGATGACGACCAGGACACCGACGACCAAGACGATGAGGACGAGGATGACGACGACGAGGACGACGATGACCAGGACGATCACGAAGGCAACGGCGAGCAGAACGGAAACTGCTACCGGCACAGGGAGATGAACCAGGGCTCCGAGCAGCAGAACTGCGAACAGAACTACGAGGAGCACCAGTCATCGTGCGACGCCGAGGTCGAGCCCGAAGAGTGCGACGAGCCTGACGAGGACGCGCCAGAGGATGGCGAGCCCGAGGGTGAGCCGCAGGGCGAGTGCCACGGCGACGAAGACGACAAGGGTCAGTCCGGGAAATGAACACCAAAACAATGAGGTGAGCCCGCATCCCAGTGAAGGAGGCATGTAAGGCGCCGAGGCGGCCCTGACGGGGCCCGTCACGGGCGACCGCGAACGTTCGCTTGCGCGGCCGTCAAGGCGTCCGAGAGCCTCTGGACCTGGACCGGGCTCACTTCCCACAATCTTCTTTCATACTTCTGACGAAAACGATATGCTGCCGAGGCTCACGTCCCGAGCCGCGGAGGCGCTGGACCAGCGTTGTACGCCTCGACCACGATCGTGCCCATCCTCCACACATTGGAGAGGTAGTACCTGTACTCCCCAGCCTTGTGGAACGTGCAGCTCCAGTAGTCCCCAGGTGCGATCAGGAGCCCGCTCTGGAACAGACCGTCGTGGTGTTCTCCGTTCGCGTCCACGGTGCCGCTCTTTACGCTCACGCCCGGCGGGGCCGCCCATGTGCGGTTGACCCACACGACCTTGGTCCCCTCGATGACCTTGACCACCGGCGGCACCACGTTCGAGCCGACGATGTCGACATACGCCTCGTACCTCGGCGGGGGCGGAGGCGGCGGCGGGACATGATGGGCCCCTGGAACCGGCTGGTATCCGTCGAGGCTCGTATGCGTCTGGACCGTGTGAGGCACGTACGCAGCCGCCGCCCGCCTCCTCTTCGAGCGCGCTGCGGCGACGATGACGGGTATCGCGATCAGGACACACATCATGAGCAGGAACGGGACGAGGCCCATCTCGTTGAATATGAAGTCCTGGACGGTCTTGAGGAAGTTCAAGAACAGGTTGTCATCGGGAGCATCGGTGACCGGCACCTGCACTACCTCAGACTCGTACACCGAGCCGTCCACCTCTGCGTACGCGACGAGGTATATCGTGCCGTTCGCCGGCAGCGACGGGAGGTCGGACACACTGAACTCTGCCCATGTGGTCCCCGTGAACGACCCCGATGTGCCCGCGACCTCCCCTGGAGCGAAGCCCCACTGGAGGTATGTGTCCGAGATCGTGCCCGGGTCCCCTCCGCTCACGAGCCATGTGACAGAGTATGTATCGTTCAGGGCGACGTATTCCGGATAATCAATGATCGTGACGGTCGGCTCGGACACGGCCTCGACCGCCCCGAACGCGTTGACCACGCCCCAGCCAGTGCCGGTGTCGTAGCCCGTGATGCTGATGTCCCGAGCGGTCTCGTTGATGATCCGGCCGACGTCCTCGGGCGTGAGCGCCGGGTTGAC
>DUKU01000044.1:722-5852 GCA_013329135.1 Thermoplasmata archaeon | reverse complement strand
AGGTACTGGTAGCTCCCTCCACCCTGGGTCGAGTATATGTTCACGCCAGGGCCCATGAGGTCCAGGTTCGAGCCGAAGTTGCTGAAGTCCGCCCTGCGGTCCAAGTTGTCCGTCGCGCCGACCGCGATGACGTTCGGGAACGCCGCCGGGTAGCTGAGCACGCTCGTGCCAGCGTTGCCCGCGGCCGCCACCAGCACGACGCCCCTGCTCGCAGCGTAGTCCACGGCGTTCTGGAGCGGCAGAGAGACGCCCTCGACCCCGAGGCTCATGACTATGACATCCGCCCCGTTGTCCGTGGCCCACCTGACCCCGCTCGAGACGATGGAGTCCGTGCCCTCGCCAGAGTCGTTCATGACCTTCACGGCCATGAGCCGCACCTGCGCCAGGCCCGCCATGCCCACGCCGTTGTCCGTCGCGGCCCCGACTATGCCAGCGACATGGGTGCCGTGGTAAGTGTACAGGTTGGCGACCCAGTCCCCGTCGTCGTCATAACCGTTGACGTTGTCATCCATCGGGAACCAGTTGTCATCGATGAAGTTGTATCCATGATAGCCGTCGTCGTTCGACCATATGTTGTCCGCGATGTCCGGGTGGTTCCAGTCTATGCCCGTGTCGAGCACTCCGACGACCACCTCGTGCGCGCCGAGTTCTATGTCCCACGCCTCGTACGCATCGACCCTGTCCAGGGCCCACTGATTGTCAATGCCGGGGTCGTCCGGCGTCAGGAGCGTGCGCACCGTCTTCTCCGGTGAGACGCTCACCACCCCGGACAGTGACGACAGGGCTTCGACAAGGTCCGCGGACGCATCCGCCATCGAGACGCTCATCAGGCCCGAGTCCCTGGACGAGAACGTGATATCGGCGCCGTAAGAACCGACGAGCCGCGCCACCTCATCGTGCACCAGCGGGTCGCTCGTCTCTATGACGATGTCCATGACGGACTCTGACATGTCTGAGGATATCTGGGCGAGCGCGTTCTGGTCGCTCGGTCCGGGAACGGTCGGCTGGGCCGGCCCGGCGAGCAACATGGCTGTGGCGAACAGTACGCTGAGCATCAACGCGAGCCGCATCAATACACCTTTCACCCGACGGGGACGCACGTTCTGCCCGCGGATATGCCATGCCTCCGCTGGCCATGCGTGGGGTCATGCTACCTATTCGTGCAGATAAATACATTTTCCCTTCAGATTCGAGTCTGATACTACACGACACAGCCTCGTCTGGCGGGTTTTTCGGAAGGTTGAATAGGGGCCTTGCTCCTCAGCCACGCATATGGATGCGTTCCAGGCGCTGCTGCTCGGTATAGTCCAGGGCATCACCGAGTGGCTGCCGGTATCCTCCTCGGGGCACCTCGCGATAGCGCAGGAACTCCTTGGCATGGACGCGGATGAGAACCTCGTGTTCGACCTCGCCGTGCACATGGGCACGCTGCTCGCCGTGTGCGTGTTCTTCAGGAAAGAGCTGGGGAGGATCATCCTGGCGATGCTGAGGCCAGGCGACAAGGGCGAGGAGGCGAAGGGCCTCAGGACCCTCGGAGGGCTGATACTCCTCGGGACGATACCCGTGGCCGTCGTCGGTGTCGTGCTGTCCGACCGCGCAGAGGACCTGTTCTCCCTTCCGCTCGTCGGCGCGGCGTTGATCGTGAACGCGGCGATACTCCTCATGGCCGAGAGGATGGCGAAGCCGGCGCAGAGGAAGACCGTGCACATGAGGGACGCGGTCGTGGCCGGCGTCATGCAGGCGGCGTCCATCATCCCAGGCATATCCAGGAGCGGCTCGACGATATCAGGCAGCATGTTCTCCGGCCTCGAGAAGGAGGCCGCGGCCACATTCGCGTTCCTGCTGTCCGTGCCCGCGCTCCTGGGCGCATTCGCCTACGGGATCACGACACTCGACAGATACGATGTGGATGTGGCGTCACTCGTGCTCGGCGCGGGCGCTGCGTTCGTCACAGGGTTCGCGGCCATAGGCTACCTCCTGAAGGCTGTCCGCGCGAGGAAACTCTGGATGTTCAGCGCATACTGCGCGATCGTCGGGGCGGCGGTGCTCGCCCTCACACTATGAGAAGGATCATTCCTCGTCGAGGGACTTCTCGAGCTCTATCGCGATCGCGATCTTCTTCGTCTCGAGCTCCTTCCGCTTCCTCTTGATCCGTGGGTACATGGCGACCAGCACCCCGGCCGTGACCGCGGCTGCAGCCGCGAAGTACATCCAATTCTCCTCGAGGATCCCCGGCTCGGGGGGCGGAGGGTCGGCCACGTCAGGAAGCGTCCCACCAGCCCATTCCTGCAGGTTGGTGTACCCGTCGGAATCGAAGTCATCGGCCGCACCCGGGTCCATAGTGTCAAAGTAGAACAGCTCCCACCAGTCAGGCAGATCGTCAAAGTCGGCGTCATCGACGGAGATGACCGCGGTGAAGTTGACGCCCGTGTTGCCCCAGGAGTCCCTCACGGTCAGCTTGATCTTGTACAAGCCCACATCCTCGAACCTGTACCAATCCTGGGTCCCGTACGCGTACACGGTGACGTTCTCGTGGGTTATCTCCCAGATGTAGTCTACTATCGTCTCGGACTCGTTCAAGTAGTCGTTGGTGGGATCGTAGGACAATGTCGCGTTGAGGTAGTATCGCGTGCCGTTGGATGTGATCTCAGGGAGAGGCACGATGACGGCGACGGGGTCGGTCTCCGAACCCATCGAACGGGCGGTCAACGGCTCGTCCTCGCCGCCGGAGTCGGGGAAGGCCATGACCTGGCCCAACACCAACACGATCAAGAAAGACGCGCAGATGAGGTATCCAAACGGTCTCAACTCGAGCACCCCGACGGACCTCAGCGTTCGTGCGTCCCGACCTTCTCTCGAGAGACGCGCGGGTCCGTGCCGGCGTATATGATGCGATGCGTCGATATATGATTTTTCGTTCCCGCGCCCCGAACATCGAACAAGTCGGGGCATGAATCCAAATAGCGGAAGGGTTTAAGTCGGCCAAGACGATTGGATAGCAGGGCATGTCGAGATGAATCCCAGGAAGAATCTCTTCGGTTGCCCCGTGTGCGGTTTCAGGGTCACGGGCTCCGAGGATGTGTGCCCCAGGTGTGGCACGAGGTACGGCAAAGGCACCAAGTTCGAGTGTCCGTTCTGCGGTGAGCACGTCAACCCCTCCTCGCCCGTCTGCCCGGCCTGTCACGTGTCATACGACGAGTTCCACCAGAGGACGGACAAGAAGGATTCCGAGGAGAGCATCGATTCACTTCTCACCGAGATCATCAGCCTCGAGTCAGAGCAGGTCAAGCAGGAGGACAGAAGGCTGAGCTGCCCCAGATGCTCGTGGATGCTCAACGGCACCGAGGAGAAGTGCCCCAAGTGCGGGGCCGGGTTCCTCGAGGATGTCAGCTACCAGTGCCCGATATGCGCCGCGATGGTCAAGGCAGATTCGCCCAGGTGCGAGGAATGTGGCACGTTGTTCTCCGAGCCAGAGGAGTCGCCGGCCACCGAACACGAAGAGCAGCCCCCCGCCGAGACACCCGTCGTCGAGGAGACGGCACCTGCCCCTGAGGAGCACGCCACCGCAGTGCCTGAGCCAGAGACGCCCGTGGTCACGGAGACGCCGCCCGCGGAACAGGCGCAGGAGCCCGCGGTCGAGGCGGTGGCGGAGCCGGACATCCAGGTCCAGGAGGCCCCGGTCGAGCATGAGCCTCCCAAGGAAGAGGACGTGGCCGAGACCCCGAAGCCATCCGAGGAGCCTCTCGCGGAGGAGCAGCCAGACGCGAAGCCGAAGCAGAGGAAGCTGAAGACCAGGAAGGTCAAGGCCAAGCAGTGAGGGCATGTTGGACGCGCCCCCCTGCAAAACAGTTATCTCCCGCACGCTTGTTCTGGAGGATGTGATATACATAGACGCCCGCGAAGGGCTTTCCGCCGACATGGTCCTCGCAGCCTCGATCGGCCTCCTGCCCCCCGGCGACGTCAAGGAGGTCCTTGGCAGGATCTCCCTGACCGCTGATGTGTTCGACACCGCGTTCCATTGGACGGACATCGAGGAGGACGGCGAGAAGGGGCTCGCGCTCTCCTATGTCACCAGACAGCAACCACTGGGCACGACATCACACGACGAGGCGTTCTCCTCACTGTCGAGGATGAGCTCGGAGCTAGGCTCGCGTGGGGACATCGCGCGGAGGATACTGGATAAGATATTCGAGGCGGAATCCACCGCCCATGGTCTTCCTCCTGAGCAAGTGCACCTGCACGAGATAGGCCGGCCCCAGGCACTCTTGAACATCGCGGGGATCGGGCTCGTGGCACCGATGATCTCCGCTCCCGGAGAGGTCGTCAAGTGCTCCACCATTACAACTGGAAGGGGCGTGACAGTCACGTCCCATGGGACGATGCGGATACCCGCGCCCGCGGCCGCATTCCTTCTCAAGGGCCTCGTACACGTCCCTGGCGACCATCCTGGTGAGCGCGCGACCCCGACGGGCGTGGCCGCCGTGAGCGTCCTGGCGACGGAACAATCCGACACTCGTCCAGATAGACCGTCCGCGAGGAGCGTCGGTTTCGGGACGAAGAGGTTCGCGGGGAGGCTCGGAAGGATAGTGATGATGCGTGCATGAGCCCTGTGTACTACGCCATGCGCCCAAGAAACAAGGGATAACTATTATCAACGCAAAGGGTTATGAGTAACGGTGTTATTTGTAGTAAGGTCGTCTGTCAGAACGGCCAGGAGTAACGATGCCTGATAGAGGCGAAGGATTCCCCCGACCCACCAAGACCCTCGACTGCATCGGTCTCTACTGTCCGGAACCGGTGTTCAGGACCAGAGAGGAAATCTCGATGGTCCAGGTTGGACAGGTCCTGGAAGTCCTGGCAGACGACCCAGCCTTCGAATCGGACATGCGCAGCTGGGCGAAGCATTCCGGACACGAGGTCTTGTCCGTCGAGAAGGTGGACGGCAAATTCAGGTTCCTGATCAGACGGATCATGTGAGCCACGATACGGGAGGAGATGGAATTGTCTAAGAAGATACTCTATGTCCAGACATCTGGACCGGACACGCCTGAGAGACTGTACGCGCCATTCGTGCTCGCGTCGACCGCGAAAGCCATGGGCATCGACGCGGCGATATACTTCCTGGCGAAG
>DUKU01000044.1:0-705 GCA_013329135.1 Thermoplasmata archaeon | reverse complement strand
GAAGGGCATCCTGGGCGCGAAGAAGGGGGAGCCGGAGAAGATCAAGATGGGCAACTTCCCCAGCCTCAAGGAGGTCATGGACCAGGCGGCCAAGGCGGGCGTCGATATGTTCGTGTGCGCCCAGAGCGCGCAGCTCTGGGGCACGAAGGCAACTCCAGAGGAGTTCGAACCCCCGGCTAAGGTCGTGGGCGCGGCCACCCTGAACGACCTCGTGCTCGAGTACGATGCGGTGCTAACTTTTTAGGGTCGCCTGACATTCGTGAAGCATCAGGAGGATACCATGCCCGAGGCACCGAACGGACCCAAGCGAAGGGTGTACATGGACCACGCAGCGGCATGTCCAGTGGACCCGCGAGTCATTGAGAGGATGATGCCGTACTTCTCGGAGCGGTTCGGGAACCCCTCGTCGATCCACAGCGCTGGCCGGGAGCCGAAGAAGGCGCTCGAGGACGCCAGGGCGAACATCGCGAGGCTCGTCAACGCCAAGCGGAAGGAGGAGATCATATTCACAGGCGGCGCGACCGAGGCGAACAACCTCGGCATCAAGGGCGTCGCCATGCGCCTGAAGGCCGAGGGCAACCACGTGGTCACATCAGCGATAGAGCACATCTCCGTACTCAACATCATGAAGTATCTCCAGAAGCAGGGATTCGAAGTCACGTTCGTCCCGCCCGATGAGGACGGACTCGTGGACATCGCCGAGCT